>JAJTGZ010000092.1 GCA_021299385.1 Phycisphaeraceae bacterium
ACGACGGTGAATCCCTCGGCGGCGTCGGCACGGCTGGCGATCAGCAATCTTCGCAGTGCCGATGCGGGGTCGTATGACTGTGTGATCTCCAACGCCTGCGGGAGCACGACGAGCGCGCTGGCGGTGCTGTCTGTTGGCTCGTGCGGGTGCGGGCTGAGCGATATTGCCGGGCCTGGGCAGAGCATCGGGGCCGACGGCTCGCTGACGGCTGACGACATCATCGTGTTCCTGAACTGGTTCTTCGCAGGGGATTCGCGCGGGGATGTTGCCGGTGCGGGCCAGAGCAGCGCGCCAGACGGGCAGTTCACCGCTGACGACATCATCGTCTTCTTGAACCGGTTCTTTGCGGGCTGTTAGTGGCAGGGCCAGGGGTTGGACTCTGGCCGGTCGGTGTTGATTGGTGGTTCTAACTTGAGGAACAATTCAGAGCACCGGGCGGGAAGGCCCGGTGCTTTTTTGTTAGAGTCTGAATAGGGTGTGGGGGGCGACCGAGTGCTCGAAAAGGGGGGGCAGAGCAGTATCTGATTGAGAGTGGTCGGGAGGGGGGACATCGACATTATCGGGCGCGGGCCGGGGGTGGTGGGTGTTTTGGTCTATTTGTAGAGGTTTTTGGTGAAGATTGCTTGACAATGCGTGCAAGCTGGTGCATATTGAAGCATTGGATGAGAAGATAAGCCTTAGGGTAACCACCTGCTGTGTTGGCGGGTGGGGCCTGTAGGGATGTTGGCCTTTGATGGCCAAAGGATGATGGAGAGAACCATGAAGAGTGCATCTGTTTTGTCATGCTTGGCTGTTGCTGCGCTTTCGGGGACGGCGTTGGCACAGTTTGCTCCTGCGATCAGTGAGACGGGTGGCCTTAGCACGCCGTTCCGTTCGCTCCCGCGTCAGCACCAGAGCTACTTCCACCCGAGCGTTCTGACGGCCGTGACGGCCCCGACGACGATCACGGGTGTGCAGTTCCGGCTGGATGCGGACCTGGCCAACAACGGTGTCGGCTCGGCAGTTGCATGGCCCGCCTCGCCGTTGACGGCGAGCAACTTTACGATCGTGATCGGCCGGCCCAGCGCTGCCATCAACACCGCAGGTGAGATTCCTAGTATGACGACCACCTATGCCGCCAACATGCAGAACGCCGTGACTGTTTATAACAGTTCGCTGACGATCCCGGCAGGGGCCTTCCCGAACAACGGGAGCACGACCACACCGGCCTCGTGGGGCCTGACGGTCAACTTTTCAACGCCATATACGTACAACCCGGGCGATGGCCTGATGTTTTACATCAGCCAGTCGGGGTTCACCGGCAGCCCGCTGGTGTTCTTCGCCGCTGGCAGCTACGCGCCCAACACGGCCGACGCGGTGAGTTCGTTGAACAACACCTCAGCGGCCCCGGGTGGCTTTAGCAGCCCGCTGATCCTGAACTTCATCCCGACGCCTGGTGCCGTTGCACTGCTCGGGCTGGGCGGCCTGCTGGCAGGTCGTCGCCGGCGGTAAGCGATCTTTGATTCTTTGATTTGAGGTTCTTGAGTCTCGATTGAGGAACTAATCAGAGCACCGGGCGGGAACGCCCGGTGCTTTCTTGTTAGGGTCTGAATAGGGTGTGGGGGGCGACCGAGCGCTTGAACAAGGGGGGCAGAGCACTATCTGATTGAGAGTGGTCGGGGGGGACATCGACATTATCGGGCGCGGGGCGGTGGTGGTAGGTGTTTTGGTCTGTTTTAAGTGGTTTTTGGTGAAGATTGTTTGACGATGCGTGAAATGTGGTGCACACTGTGGTGTTGGATGAGAGACAATGCCCTGGGACAACCGCCTGCTTTGTTGGCAAGTGAACCCTGTGGGCTCCGGGCCATTGACGGCCTAGGGAAGAAGGAGAGGATAATGAAGAGTGCGTTTGTCGTTTCGTGCGTGGCTGTTGCCGCGCTTGCTGGCTCGGCAATGGCCCAGCCGATTACGCTGAGCAGGAACTTGAATCAAACTGTGCTGGCGACTTGGACCAACAACCTTGACGGTACGGCTCCGAGGTTCAACCGACCGGTTATCCTTGGTATTTCGACACCCTCGACAGACCTGAGCACCTCGGCCACGCTCGTGCGGTATGGTGTGAACACCGTTAACTTTGCAGATGCTGGCAACTACCTCATCGCGACGTCATGGAACCGGAGTGGGTTTGCTGGCCAGCAGCTCCAGTACCGCTACGGTTCGGGTGGGTTCAGTGCCACCTCGCCGCTGACGAACAACCTTGGAGGCATTACTACCAGCGGCTCGAGGGTAGGAAACTTCAACTATGTCATCTCGGCGCCCGCAGGTCCGATGACGTTCGTGAGTTCATGGAGCAGCAACACCTCATCATTTGGCACCATGACGACCACGATCATCCAAGACCCCGGGCTTCTTGCCGACGCAACGGGGAGTCCTTCGGTGCCTGCCACGGCAAACTTCACGGTTTCGTCCAGCTCGACGGACCTTGTCCAGACACTTGACAGCATCAGGATCCGCGGTTTAAAGCACACCTGGTCGTCACAGTTGCAGTTTACGATCAGCAACGGCACCACGTCGGTGGTCTTCTTTACGAACCCCAACTCGAACTTTGAGGACCAAGACTTCGACGGTGATTACACGTTCCTGGCTGGCGGCCCCGCGATGCCGACTGCGGACCCGGTAATCCCATCTGGTCAGATCGGGACGACCGAGGACTTCACCACCGCTTTCAGCGGTGCGAGCATCGGCGGTACGTGGACGCTTTCGGTGACTGACATTGAGACGGGCGACACGGGTCGTATCGCGGGCTTCGATCTGAACTTCACGGCTGTGCCGACGCCCGGCACCGCCGCGCTGCTCGGGCTGGGCGGCCTGCTGGCAGGTCGTCGCCGGCGGTAAGCGATCTTTGATTCTTTGATTTGAGGTTATTGAGTCTCGATTGAGGTACAATTCAGAGCACCGGGCGGGAACGCCCGGTGCTTTTTTTGTATGATCGCGTTTGCCCGGCTGTCCGACGAGCGCGGGCTTATGCCTTCGTCTGGTCCCTCGTCTGGGCTTGGGGCTCGATGGAGCGTTCGAAGCAGAGGTAGTGCGTCTGGAGGATGGGGTGGGCGACGGCAAGCCGGAAGCCGACGTAGTCGGCGGGATCGGCGCGGGCGAACTGGAAGGCTTTTGCGGTGAGTTCTTCGTGGCGGGCGTGGAGGTCCGAGTGTGCGTTGGCCAGGCCCGGGCCGAGGAGGCTAGGGAGCAGGGGGATGGGGAGCCTGTCGAACCAGCGTTGGGCCGGCGGGCCGTTGAGCCCGCCCAGGGGGCCGTCGCGGTAGATCGCGGCGGTGCAGTTGAGCTCTGCGGCCCAGGCGCGCGGGACGTAGACGTCGGTGAGGAGGTTCCTTGTGGGCGTGCTCAGGAGCGTCCCGCAGTTGAGGTACGCCCGGCCGTTGCTGACGGTGACGACGCTGTTGTGGAAAAAGGGGCCGGCGAAGATATCAACCGCCTCGGTGTGCTCGAAGTTGGCATCGACGATGCCGATGCGTTTGTCGTTGCGCTGCTCGATGAGAACGTTGGGCAGGGGTTGTGTGCAGAAGTCCTCGATCAGGAAGGTGTGCGGCCCTGCGGGGCCGTCGCTCGGTTTGCCCGCCGAGGCCGCGTGGTAGAGGACAAACGGCATGGCCTCGGAGGTGCGCTTGAAGCCGACGCGCCCGACCAGGGCTGTAACATCAAGGTCTACTGGGCAGGTGGGTGTGGCGGCGGGTGTGTATACGCGCAGGCCGATGAGTTGCTCGGTGGAGCAGCCAATCTGAGTAACAGCGGCCTCGAAGGCGAGCCGGCGTGCGTTGTCGAGCCTCAGACCGGCGGGGCCTGGGTGTTTGCCGTCGGTCGGTTGGGCCTGGTTGAGGGCGTCGAGGAGTCGGCGCTGGCTGCCGCCGGAGTGGGCGATGAGCTCGGCAAACTCTTTGATGGCGGCCTCGGCACGCTCGATGGGGGCCGGTGGGACGCTTTGGATGCGCTTGGCGGCGTGGACGAACATGCTCAGGCCGGTGGTGCCGGGGAAGGTACCCAGGACCGGCGCTGCACCCCCACTGGCCAGGGTGCCCGAGAGGATCCTGTGGCAGAGAGGGACTTGCAGGCCAAGGAGCCGGGCCATGGCCGTGGCACGCTGGGCGTGGGGCGGGAAGGCCGCGATGAGGTTCCCAAACTCGCCACGGAGGCGCTGGGCCACGCGCTCGCACCAGGGGCGGTCGATGGGGCCCTCAGAAGCGTGGGCAACCTTGTGGCCAAGGTCGAGCAGAATCCCGGCATTGAGTGTTTTTACCGATAATGACATATTTGAGAGTATATTCTAAAAAATATGCTTGTGCAAGTTGCGGGTGGTCGAATTTGATTGTATCTTCGGATTCTCTACGGCTGTGGATTGCCTGTGTTGGCGATTCGGCCGTTGGAGGGTTTGGGTCTGAGGGCTTGGAGTCTAATCAATGACCAGCACGCGTTTGCAGTTGTTCACCTTGGTGCTTTGCTCGGCTTTGGCCTGTCTGGCCCCAGCGGTGCGGGGTCAGCCTGCGGTTTTCGTTGATGTTGGGGCCATCGACCCCCCGGCCACACCCGCCTCTGTACAGAGCTTAGTGCGTTTACCCTGGAATCTCTTTGACAATGGTGGGCCAGGTGAGCCTGGGGAGGTGCTGACGGTCAAGTGGTTGAAGTTCAACGTGGCGACGGCCGTTGAGGGGGAGTTGTACCTGGATATCGACAGCAGAATCACCATTGCGACGGACGATACGGACGGGAGTTGGCCGTCGGGTTTGGCGGCGGGGCTGTCGTTTGGTTCGACGGGGTGGCGGCTTAACTATGATCCGGATAGCCCGTTTGAGGGGCAGGATGGGAACCTGGGAGTTGGGGAGTATTGGTTGGCGTTGCTTGCAGGCTCGGCATCGGAGGTGACGGCGGGTGCGTCTGGGTGGAGCGCGTCGACGACGAGGGGGTATCAGCTTGGTTTATACTCGGAGGGGACGTACTACGCCGAGATGAGTTTATGGACCGGGAACACCACGCCGCTCCCACCGCCGAGCAACGATGATTGTGCCAACGCGTTGACGATCGGGGAGAACCCCTCCAGCGGTGAGCCGGTGTGGACGGGGACGAATGCCGGGGCGACCAACGACGGCTTGTTCCCTTGCGAACCGACGTTGCCGGAGCGGTACATGCCCAGGACGATCTGGTTCAACTACATCCCGACGCAGACGGGGTTTGCGGAGGTGATCGCGCAGGCTGATCGGGAGGCCCCCGGGGCCAACCCGATACTGACGCAATATCAACCGGGGGGGTGTGGGACCAACCCGTTGCAGTGTGCCGGGGCTTTTGAGCTGACCGGCGTTGGTTTATATACGCGGATGTTTATCCCGACGGTGGCGGGCGAGCCTGTGCTGCTAGCGTTGGCGAGCAGGAATGGTCAGGTCTATCCGATGACGCTGGACGTGAACCTGCTGCCCCCGCCGTGCGAGTTGACGATCCCTGCTGGGGCGATAGCCGAGAGTGAGGGGGCGTGTGAGGACGACTCCAACGGCGGGTGCAGCTATTTCCCGCCGGCGTACGACACGATCGCGTTGGGGCAGAGCGTGCAGGGGAAGTTGTCCAACGCCACTGTGGGGCGCGATACGGACTGGTTTGAGTTTACGGTGCCGGCGCTGACTGACGTAACGGTGAGCTTTGCGGCACAGTACCCTTCGAGGGTTAACCTGTACAGGCAGCTGGATGAGCAGGATGATTGTTCCAACCAGAGTGTGTTCAGTATCCGGAACCCGAGGTTCGCGGATGTGTGCGGGACCAAGACCGGCACGGTTGTGCTTGAGGCGGGGACGTACCGGGCGGTGATTGCCAACTTCTACTTCGATGGGATCGGTTGCGGTGCTGGGTACGAGCAGTATTGGCTGAGCCTGTCGGGGCGTGCGGTGGTGGTAGCGTGCGGTGCCTCTG
>JAJTGZ010000043.1 GCA_021299385.1 Phycisphaeraceae bacterium
GAACTACCGCCGACTGTGCATCCGCTGGGAAAAGTCCAGCACCCTCTTCCAAGGCTTCCTCCACCTCACCTGCTCGATCATGCTCATCAGGCAGGTTTTGGGATAGGCTCTAGGGAGGAGGTCCGCGCGGCGGCGCTCGCTGAGACGGCCCGCATTACCGCAATCCGCAAGGTCTGCGCGGCAAGCACAGCGAGGGACAGTGCGTCCCGACTTTCTGGTCAAGTATCAAGTTGTTCCCGAGCAGTTCTGCTCGGGCTCCGGCCGGCTCGCCCAATCGATTGCCCCGTAGGTGATGACGATATCGGCACCGGCCCGGCGAATCGCGTAGAGCGTCTCGTGCAGTGCGGTGGGCCAATCAACCCAGCGACGTTCTGCCGCAGCCGACAGCATCGAGAACTCCCCGCTGACGTGATAGGCCGCGATCGTTGCGCGAGGAAAGTCGCGTCTTGCGGAGGCGATCACGTCTAGCGCGTGTACCGCGGGTTTGACCATAACGATGTCCGCCCCCTGCGCGAGGTCCAGCTCGATCTCGGCGAGGGCTTCTCTCGCGTTGGCCGGGTCCATCTGGTGCCAGCGGCGATCGCCGAAGCCGGGGGTTGAGTTCGCCGCGCCGCGGAAGGGTCCGTACAGCCCCGAGGCGTGCTTGACGCTGTAGGCCATAATCGGCATATGGACCATCCCCGCAGCATCCAGCGCCCCGCGCACGGCGCCCACGGTCCCGTCGATCATCCCGCTGGGGGCCACCATCTGAGCACCGGCGCCGGCCTGCTCGACGGCCAGACGCCCGTAGGCCCGGCGCGTGGCTTCAAGGTCCGGCGAACCATCGCCGCCGTAGACGCAGCAGTGCCCATGCTCGGTGTACGGGCAGAGACAGACATCGGTGATGAGCAGCAGTTCGGGCACTTCGGCACGCAGGCGAGCGATCGCTTTGAGCAGAAAATCTCCGCTGGTTTCGGGGTGGGGTGTTTTATTTGCCGGGACGCCGAAGAGGAGGACGCCGCCAAGCCCCAGCCGTTGCGCTCGAACCCCGGCCTCGACGGCCTGATCCACCGTGAGCCGCCGTTGATCGCGCAGGCCGTCGATCGGACCAGCGAGCGTCGCATCTTCGACGACGAACAACGGCTGCACAAGGTGGCGTGGCAACAGATTGGTCTGACGCACAAGCCTCCGCAGGGCCGGCGAGCGCCGCAGCCGCATGGGCCCCATCCCGAACGGCGATGAGGCGAAAGGGGTGGGCGGGTCATTCTCACACGCCATGAGCCAAACTCCGTGCTGGCGGGATGGTCTGGAGGAGCAGGCCGATCACGCCGTCGTCGCCGTAGACCTCCGGCATGGCGATGTTAGCAAAGCCGGCACGGCGAGCGGCCTCAGCGGTGGTCGGCCCCAAACAGACGACCTGCGCGCTGCCGAGATCAACCGGGCAGGCCGCCAGACTCTGCGCGGCGCTTGGGCTATAGAGCAGCACGGCGCTGACTTTAGTGCGGAGTCTTGCCAGCGTGTCGTCGTCGAGCCGGGCCGGCAGAGTGTCGTACACCAGCATGGGGTGTGGGCTGTACCCCCGCGCCCGTAGAGCCTCCGGGAGTTCCTCCCGCGCCAGTGTGCCGCAAGGGAAGAGGAGTGCCGAGGGCCCCGAACCCGGATCGTTGAAGAGCCGGGCCAGAGCGGCCGCGCGGTGCTCATCGGGGACCAGATCAGGCTCCAGGCCACAGCGGCGCAGCTCGGCGGCGGTCTTGGGGCCCACAGCGGCGATCTTTGCCCCGGCGAGCCAGCGTGCATCGAGCCCCTCTCGGCGAAGGGCACGCCAGAAACCGCGCACCCCGTGCAACGAGCAGAAAACGACCCAGCCCCACGGGCCACGCTTCCAGGATGTGTCGGGTGGATCGCGGTACTCGATGCGGATGAGTGGGGCGTCGATGACGCTCGCGCCGAGAGCACGGAGGCGGCGCGTCAGTTCGCCGCTTGCCGTCCGCGGGCGTGTAACAACGATGGATTGCCCGGCCAGGGGACCTCCCGCCACGGCGCTGTAGCTGGCCAGCGCGGCAACGCTGCCGACGACGAGAACGGCGGGAGAACAGATGGTGGCCTTGACGGCGGCGTCGGCGATGGTGCCGAGCGTTGCGAGGACCTGCCTCTGCCGCGGGGTCGTGCCACGCTCGATCAAGGCCGCGGGGGTATCAGCGTTCCGGCCAGCCCTCTGCAGCCCGGCGGCCAAGGTCCTCAACTCGGAGAGGGGCATGAGAAACGAAACAGTATCGATGCCAGCCAGCGCGGCGTAGTCGCGTTCGCCCAGCGGCATGCCGGTGCCGGTCTGTGGGGTCGCCACGGCAAAGGTGCGTGCCACCCCCCGGCAGGTCGCGGGTATCCCAGCCGAGGCGGGAACTGCCACAGCACTGGAGACGCCCGGCACGACCTCGCATGGCACTCCTGCCTCGCGGGCCGCTTGCAACTCCTCGAACCCACGCCCAAAGATGAACGGATCGCCACCCTTCAGCCGCACTACCACGCGGCCGGCCAACGCGTGGCGCAGTAACTCCTGATTGATCCGCTCTTGCGGCATGGTGTGATCGCCCGGGCACTTGCCCACATCGATCAGTTCAGCGTCGGCGCGGACCGTCGAGAGCAGTTCCGGTGCCGCGAGTCGGTCGTAGACCACCACGTCCGCAGCGGCCAGCAGCTCGGCACCGCGCACCGTAACCAGAGAAGGGTCTCCCGGGCCCGCTCCGACAAGATAGATGGTCCCAGCCAGTGCGTTCATTCACGGGGCTCCAACGAGGCGAGCGCCGCGGCCGCCAACTCGTCAGCCAGAACGAGAGGGTCGCTTCCCGGGCGAACAGCGTCAAATACTTCTGCCCCGCTCAGCACGCGCACGCGAAGAGTCCCGCCGTCGGTCGACCACGACGCGCTTGCGGCCGCCGCCAGCGCGGGGTTCACCTCGATCCGACGCATAAAGGCCCTCTCGGCCAGCACGCTCATGCGAGTAGCGGGGTCGTCGGCCCGGGCGCACCAGGCGGTGGCCGACCAATCCTCACGGCGGGTCTGCAGCGTGATGACACCTTGTCCGGCCTCGGGCAGCAACTCGTCGGGGTCGAAAATCTGGGCCGCTTCGTTGGAGCGTCCCAGGCGTTGCAGCCCTGCCAGTGCCAGAACCGTCGCCTCAAATTGCCCAGCGCGCACCTGCGCGATCCGTGCGGAGACATCACCGCGGATCGGGGCGGTGCGTATATCCGGACGCAGGCGCTGCAACTGCCGCGCCCGGCGAGTACTGCACGTGCCCACCACTGCGCCGGTGGGCAAGTCGCGCAGCGGCACGCCGCGGGCAGAGACCAGCGCCTCCGCGCTGGAAGCCCGCGCGAGCATTGCCGCCAGCACCAGCGAGGGATCGTCATCAAGCGGCAGATCCTTAAGACTGTGTACGGCCACATCGATCTCCCCCCGACGCAGGGCCGCGGCGAGATCGTCGGTGAAAACGCTGTCGCTACCTATTTCTTCTAATGGTTTTTCCAGATCGCGATCTCCCCTAGTGGAGATCGGCACGATCGTCGAGGCGATGCCCCACTGCCGCAGCGCGTCGGCGGCCTGATCGGCCTGCCACAGCGCCAAAGGGGATGTCCGCGTCCCCAGCCGCAATCCCTCCGGCAGAGGCGTCAGCCCGATCGAACGCACGATGCCAGGGAGCTCGGGGTGCTCGGCCAGCGGCTCAAGGACCGTGACGGCCCCATTCCCGGCGACGATCCCGAGGCGTTCGGGGATATCGATCAACGCGTGCGAGCCGCCGCCGAGCATGAAGGGCACGGCCAGAATGCTGCGGCCCACCAGCGTGGGGCTGATAGACTCGAGCGAAGGTTCCTGGTCAAGAAAAGCCGCTCGGGCGTCGACACCTGGGAAGGCGTCGCGTATCTCGCCGACCAGGGCATAGGTGGATGTCCCGCTGCCGAGAGCCCGAGCGGTGCCATGGCCGATGACCAGCACCACGGGTCTACCACCCCCAGCGGGGAGCTGACGCAAGAGCGGGGCCAGGCGATGAACGAACAACCCACGGACGCGCGGGTCTAGCCCGATCGGCGGAGTTACGTGCGGCACAGCGCCACCTTGGGGTACTCCCTCACGCAGGGCTGCCGGGAGCACGTTGCGGACGAAGTAGCCGTCGCTGGTCATCAGGGGCACCACCGCCGAGGTGTGCCAATCAACCTGCCGCGCAGCGTCGGCGAACGCGGGTGAGCCGAGCCTGAATGCAGCCCCGACACGCAAGCTCGGAGCCTGCCCCTGCCCGACACGTTGGGCCAAGGCAAGAACCTGGCGGTTGGCCGGTGAATCATCGCCAGCTCCGTGCGCGGCCAGGAGCAGCGTTGTCCTCGCTGCGACGCTCATCGGGCACCTCCACTCTTCGCAATAAGAGATGCGGCGGCATGCCGGGACTCGAACCAGCGTGCCAGGGCCCGCGCGTTGAGCTCGACGATCTCCTCTGCTGCTGCTAGGGATCGTTCCGCCGGCCCCCGGTCGATCGGCAGATTCCAGAGTGTTTGGAGGACAAATCCTGGAACGTTGCCGACACCAGGGTGGATGTTCGGTGGCATCCCCAGATCAACCAGCCGCACCGCGGCCGAGCGGTGCACGAGGGAATCGGGCGTCAGGAGAAATTGCGGCGAGCTCGTCGCTGATATCAGGGCGTCGATCCGATCGGGTTCCAGCTCCTGGGCCAGCGCGTGCCGGAGTGTTTGCAGCGGGCGGACTCCGATGGACTCCGGCAGACGCTGCCGCGCGGTCTCGGTGTGCCGAGCGTACAGGGTAATCCGGGTGAGGGGTGCGGATGTCATCAGGTGGCGCACACACGCCTGCGCTACCGCGCCACTTCCCAGCAGCGCTACATGCCTTGTCGGCTCTGCAAGAAGAGCGTGAACCGCAGCGGCGGCGGCCCCGAGGTCGTGCCGGCCCAGCTCGGTCTTGGCACGAACAAGGCGCCCGGTCTTGATGGCCACACTCAGCAGACGCTCGATGCTCGGCCCCGAGGTTTTATCGCGCTGAGCCTGCGCAAGCGTATCGCGGACCTGACACAGGATATCGCTCTCGCCAACGATGCGGGATTCCAGCCCCGCCGCCAGACGCAGCGTGTGGCGCAGGACTGGCTCCCCTTCGATTCGTCTCCAGCTCGGCGAGAGCTGCGTACCTGTCACCAGACGCAGCGTCTGCGTCGCACACCGCTCAATGCCCGGAATCGGCTGCGCCGACGCGGCAAAGACCTCGACACGCTCACACGTGGCCAGCACCGCGCAGTGGACCGAGCCTGCTCCAGAAGTATTCAACGCCGCGAAGAGCTCGCCGGCGAAAGGCCCCACCCCCGCCCGGGCTAGGGCGGCCCGCACGGCGAGAAAGTCGTCGCGGACCGGAAGGCTCAGGTGAACAAACGCGCCGCTCATGCTGACACCGTCAGCTGCACCAGCGGTGCGGTAGGATCTTCACGCCCTGTCAGCAGTGTGCGCTGCGCCGGACGCTGGTACAGGCGGCGGTAGTAGTCGCTGAGGCTCTCGCCGGCCGTGCGCTCCCGAGCAAAACGTTGCAGGAGCGGACGCAGACGCTCGATGACTTCTTCGACCGGCACGTCGGCTAAGTACAGGTCGGCCAGCCGGTCGCCGCCCAGACCGCCGCCGAGGAAGAGGTGGTACACGCCGGGCTTCCTGCCGACAAGGCCAATGTCGGCGTTGTACGGCCTTGCGCAGCCGTTGGGGCACCCGGTCATGCGGATAGTCAGCGGGACATCGGCCAAGCCGTGGGATTCCAACTCGCGCTCGAAGTCGTCGATCAAGGAGGGGAGTTGCCGCTCGGCGTCGGTGAGGGCCAGGCCGCAGGTCGGCAGCGCGACGCAGGCCATCGACCATCGGCGCGCGTGTGAGAGTGCTCTCAGGGGGGCCACGCCGTGGGTGTGCAAGATGCGTTCGACGTCGTCGGCGGCCTCCTTGTTGAGATCGACGAATAGAATACTCTGCATCGGCGTCAGACGGATTCCCGGGGCGTGCTTCCTGATGATCTCGAGAAACGCGGATCGGTAGCGTGCCTTGGGGGTGTCGGCGATGCGGCCATTCTCGACAAAGACGCCGACAAACTCGCGGCCGTCCCCCTGCTGATGACGACCAATGTGGTCGAGCTGGCGGGGCTGGGGCGTCGGCCGCGGGTCCTCGAGCTTCAGGCCCAAGCGTTGTTCGAGCTCGCCGCGGAAACGCTCAACACCCCAGCGCTCGATGAGGTATTTGATGCGGGCCTGCCGCCGCTCGACCCGTTCGCCGTGGTCCCGGTAGATCTCGACGACGGCGCGAACCGCAGCAACAGCCAGTTCGACCGGGACGAAGGCAATCGGCGAGGCCATGCGTGCGATCGTCTCGGGGCGGTTGTGAGTCATCCCCAGCCCCCCCCCGACGACCAGATTGTACCCCAGGACGCGGTGGTCCTTGGTCACCGCGATCAGCCCGGCGTCGTAGGCGTAGATGTCAATGCTGTTGTCGATGTCGATGCCGATGCCGAGCTTGAACTTGCGCGGCAGGTACTGCCGGCCGTAGAGCGGCTCCTCTTCCCGATCCCCGGCTGGTGCAGGCAGTTCATTCTCCGCAGCGATGGGGTGCTTGTAGCGCTCGCCGTCGACCCATATCTCGTGGTACGCCCCGGTCTTTGGCGCCAACGCAACGGCCATCTCCTTGGCCAGCAAGCGTGTGGCCTGGTGTGGCTCGCTGACGAATGGCGCCGGCGAGGCCATGACGTTGCGCGGAACATCTCCGCAGGCTGCCAGGGTGGTCATCAACACGCGGTTGATCGCGGCCATGGTCTCGTGCAGATGCCCCTTGGCCACGCCGTGAAGCTGGAAGGCCTGGCGGGTCGTCAGCCGCAGTGTCCCGTTGGCGTGCTCCTGTGAGATCGCGTCGATATCGAGGTACTGCGCAGGCGTCACGATGCCGCCAGGTGCACAGATGCGGATCATGAACGAATAGGCCTTGTCGAGCCCCTGCTTGGCCCGAGCCGCTCGGTTGTCGCGGTCGTCCTGCTGATAAATGCCATGGAACTTCATCGCGATGTTGTCGTCCTCGCAGAACGAGGCCTTGGTCGGATCCGCCAGGGTCTGGGCGATCGTCCCCCGCAGGTAGTTGCTAGCGCGTTTGGCGGCCTCGACTTTGTTCTCGACCTTCGGATCGGCATTGTTCACTGGGTGCTCGACGCTGGCCTTGGCTTTGGCGCTAGGGGCAACGGGCTTCGGGGCGGTGCTCGGCGAGTTCATAGAAGCCTCTGACATAAACAGTTCCTCTGTGGTGTGCTCTTGCGAGTGGAGGTGGTTGGAGGGATGGGGGGTGGAAGTTGTAAGTTAAAGGTAGTGAGTTCGAATGCGGCGCGGCGGATTATTTGTCGTGCGCACACCCGCTCTGGAGCGAGGCTGCGCAAGATGCGTGTTGCTGTCAGGCCGACCCCGGTGTATTCCTATTCCGCTCGCCTGCGTGTTGGAGATCGGGGGTGGCCGCAGAAGCGGGATGCCCGGGCGCGGGGTATCGCCCGTGCAAGCCGCACTCGGTTTTGCCCGTACCCTGCCAGCGGCCCTGCCGGGTGTAGTCCGCCGGACCCGCGCCGGCGACGGGTTTGGTGCAGTGCGTGCAGCCGATAGAGGGATAGCCTCGCTCGTGCAGAGGATTGAATGGCACGCCGTGGGACTGGATGAACTCCCATACCTGTTCCCGCGACCAGTCGGCCAGCGGGGAAACTTTCAGCACGTTATGCTGCCAATCCCACATGACGTGCTCGATCCCGGCTCGGGTTGGCGACTGCGAACGCCGCAGGGCGGTGATCCAGACCGACGCCGTGTCGAGGATGTGCCGCAGCGGTTCGACCTTGCGGATCTCGCAGCAGCGGTCCGGGTCGCGACTCCACAGTGCCTCACCGTAGACACGGGCCTGCTCCTGAGGGGAGAGGGCCGGAGAAAATCGCTCGAAGACCAGCCGCGAGTATCGGGCCTGGACGCGCCGGATAAGTTCATAGGTCTCCTCGAAGTGAAAGTCGGTGTCGATCCATGCCACACGCACCGGCAGATTGGCCTGATACAGCATCTCGAGAAGCGCGGCACCCTCCATGCCAAAGCTGGTGGTCATCACCAACCCGTTCTGCGGGAGCCGCCGCAGAACACTCCCGATGACTTCCTCCGGCGAACGGCTGATCGGCCCAGACTGCACGCCGGGTGCGCTGGGGGGCGGGGGCTTGTTCGCAGAGGCGTCGGTGATGGGTAGATTCACGGTGAGAACTCCAAGCGCCGCGGCACCCCAGCGTACCGAGAGGGAGCGGAGCGTTGAGCGGGGGTGTAAAACCGCCCGATGAAAAAAACGCCTAGAAGAAACCCGACTGTCAGTTGAGTGGCCGTGTCTGCGCGATCCTGCTGGTATCCCGCTTGCCTTAGAGGTCTTTCCGCAGAAGATCACCAAGTGCAGGGGCAAGTACATGTGCGACGACAACAACAGGTACGACACCGGACACCATGCGGCGAAAGACCGGTGAGGTGGTACTGCCAGCACTTCGCCGCAGGCATCCTTTGCATGTGCGCGGTTGGTGTGTGGTCTGTGCTGCGCATAAGCCCGCATACTAGGCCCGCATGTGGCCCAAGTCAAATCATCTTGTAGCCGCTGCTCGGGGTCAGGCATTCTTGCGCGACTGCGTTTTCTCTCAGGTATGAATGCTGCGGGTGCCTGACAGAACGACAAATCGATGTATGCCCTTAATAGATCGGTATGATCTACCACCCGATCGGTGCGGCGGGCTGCAAGTTGATCCCTGCGCAGAGCGTGCACCCTCAACAGCAAATTTGGATCGGCCCTTGACTTGAACCTTTGCAATGTCAATAATGGGCTCTTATGCAACTCAAGTGGACGAGCGCTCACATAGTCGCACACTCGCTTGGCAAAGCGAAGAGGGCGTGCCTCTGCCCGCGTTCTGCCCCCTGCTACGAGTTGCCCTGCACTTGCTGCTCGGACGCCTTGTACTGTCCGTGTTGTTGTTGCTGTAACTGATCGACCTGCGGCAGTATCGGACGAAAAAGCGATACAACCCCGCCGGTGCTGATGAGCTTACGGGCGCAGACCAGCGCAGACCCCTCAATCACAACGTCCCGCTTGGTCCGCAGCAATCGGCCTCTCGTGGCCCATAGCACCCGAACCAAGCAATCTCCCCCGCTCGCATTCGCACGGCGATCGCCTCGGGAACTCCTCGGCTCATTCCACACAGGCAGAACCATGAAAACCACGATCGAGCGGCCCATGAGGACCGAAAAACATAGTACAAAGACCGAAGGGCCAGAAACTTCAAGGGCCGCCCGTCCCTCCACCGATGCGTGGGACCAACTCGCCTCGATCGAGTCCGAGGCAATCACGATCATGCGTGAGGCTGCGGGGGCGTACACAAAGGCTGCCATTCTCTTTAGCGGTGGCAAGGACTCGGCCGTGCTGCTCCGCCTGGCCCAGAAGGCTTTCTGGCCCGGACCGATCCCCTTCATCCTGCTGCACGTCGACACCGGGCACAACTTCCCCGAGACGCTGGAATACCGCGACCGCGCCGCGGCACAAGCCCGCGCGCAACTCGTCGTCCGGTCGGTCGAGGATGCAATCCGCCGCGGCATTGCGGCCGAGGACCCCGGCCAGGCCCCCTCGCGGAACCGCGCCCAGAGCCCGACCCTGCTCGAGGCCGTGGCGGAGCTGGGGCTCGAGGGCCTCTTCGGCGGCGGGCGTCGCGACGAGGAAAAGGCACGGGCGAAGGAGCGAGTCTTCTCTGTGCGTGATGAGTTCGGCCAGTGGGACCCGCGCAACCAGCGCCCTGAGCTGTGGCGCACCTTCAACCCATTGCTACGCCGCGGACACCACATGAGGGTTTTCCCAATCAGCGACTGGACTGAACTGGACGTGTGGAACTACATCAAGCACGAGGGGATCGAGCTCCCATCGCTCTACTTTGCCCACGAACGTGAGGTGGTCGAGCGGCAAGGCCGGCTGATCCCCGTCTCGGAGTTCACGCCCCCGCTGGCCGGCGAGTCCGCTAGTCGCCGGACCGTTCGCTTCCGCACCGTGGGGGATCTGACGTGCACCACGGCCGTCGGCAGCCACGCGGGCACACTCGACGAGATCATCGCGGAGCTGGCCTCCTCAAATACCAGCGAACGCGGATCACGCCTGGACGATCGAACCTCCGAGGCGGCGATGGAAGACCGCAAGAAAGAAGGGTACTTCTGATGGCGCAGAGTCCTGTCGGTTCCGCCGCCCCCTTGCAAAAGGCCCATCGTCTGCCCCCGCTGCGCATCACCACGTGCGGGTCAGTCGACGACGGCAAATCGACGCTCATCGGGCGTTTGTTGTACGACACCGGCTCGATCCCAGTGGATCAGTTGGAGGCCATCCAGCGCGCCAGCATCGCCCGTGGCCAGAGCGCGCCCGACCTCTCGCTGTTGACCGACGGCCTCCGCGCTGAGCGCGAGCAGGGGATAACCATCGACGTGGCGTACCGCTACTTCAGCAGGCCCCGCCGCCGCTTTATTGTTGCCGATGCGCCCGGGCACACCCAGTACACCCGGAACATGGCCACCGCTGCGAGTGTCGCCGACCTGGCCATCGTGCTCATCGACGCCCGGCACGGCATCACGGTGCAAACCCGGCGGCACGTGCTCATCGCAACTTTGCTCCGCGTCCCCAAGCTCGTCGTAGCGGTCAACAAAGTCGATCTCCTCGACGACCCACAGACCATCTTTGAGCGGCTGAGGACCGAGGTCCAGTCCCTGGCCCCGCACTCTGCGGGGCTGGAGGTTCTGCCCATCTCGGCCCTCAACGGCGATAACGTCGCCGCACGCTCCCCTCGTCTTGCCTGGTTCAATGGCCCCACGCTGCTAGAGATTCTGGAGAGTTACGAGCCCAACGAGTCCCCAGGCCTTGCCACCGAAGAGGGCCACGAGCACGAGTTTAGCAACGGCGTCGGGCTGAGAGTCTCGGTGCAGTCGGTGATCCGGCCCGGCAACGGCAGCGACGGCGCACCGCGGTCCTATGGTGCCCTGGTGCTGGCCGGCGAGCTGCGGGTGGGGCAGGAGGTTGAGGTTCTTCCCTCCGGCCTGCGCACGAGCATCAAGTCCTTGGCCCTGGGTGATCGGCCTCTCGAACGCGCCGGGGTTTCGCGGGCCGTCACGGTCGCTCTGACCGAGGAGATCGACGTGGCCCGCGGCGATCTGTTCGTGGCCGGCCCAAGGCCGACGGTCTCCGACCGAGCCGTGGCCGACGTGGTTTGGTTCGATAAACAACCGCTCAAATCCGGCGCACGCGTGCTGCTCAAGCAAGGGCCGCGAATCCTCCGCGCGATCATCGACCGTATCGAGCACAGGGTGGACCTGTTGACGCTGAGCCCGGCAGCGCCGGCCGGCCAAGCAGACCAACCCACCCAACCAAACCATGCAGGCCAAACTGGCCAGGCGACAGCAGAAAATCACCACTCCCGGCCAGCGAGTCTGGACCTGCACGAGAACGACGTGGGCCGGGTACACCTGCGGACCAGCGGTCCGATGGTCTTCGACCCTTACGCGATCAACCGCGCCACCGGCTCGTTCATTCTCATCGACCCGATCACGACGGGCACCGTCGGCGGTGGCATGCTCGTGGAGCCGATCGAGGAAACCCAATGACCACCGACCCTGACCAATCCAAGCACAAAACCGTTGTGCCGCACCCTGCGGGCATCAGCCGAGACGAACGCTGGTGCCTACGCGGGCAGCGCGGCGGCACCATCTGGCTGACCGGCCTTTCCGGTACGGGCAAGTCCACGATCGCCGCGGCGCTCGAAGCTACACTCATACGCGAGGGGCTCGACGCAGTTTGGCTCGACGGCGATAACCTGCGTATGGCCCTGTGCGCTGACCTGGGATTCTCAGAGGCCAATCGCCATGAAAATGTCCGCCGCATCGGCGAGGTGGCGCGTCTGTTCGCCTCGTCGGGAACCGTGGTGATCGCCAGCGTCATCAGCCCTTTCCGTGCCGACCGCGAACGCACCCGCCAAGCGCACCAGAGCGACGGGATTCCCTTCGTCGAGGTGCTCGTCGAGGCGCCCATCGAGATCCTGCGTCAGCGCGATCCCAAGGGCCTCTACCGACGCTCTCTGGCCGGTGAGCTGCGCGGTCTGACCGGCGTAGATGCGCCGTACGAGCGGCCGCTGCGTGCGGAGATCGATCTCCGGACGGACCTCTGCGGCGTGAGCGATGCCGTCGCCCGCCTGCGCAGCGTTGCCTGGGGTTTGGCACGGCCGGACTCCGCCGTCAACCAGACGGACGAACTCGCCAGAGGAGGTCGGCCATGACACTCTCTTCCCGCCAGTTCGCCCAAGCCCTGCAGGTTATGCCCGGGGGCGTCAGCTCGCCGGTCCGCTCTTTCAAGGGCGTCGGTGGGACGCCGCGTGTGATCGCCCGCGGTGCAGGCGCAGAGCTCATCGACGTGGACGGCCTTCGTTACATCGACTACATCGGCTCGTGGGGAGCCGCCATCGCCGGCCACGCGCACGGGCACGTTGTCGAGGCCGTGGAGCGAGCAGTTCGCGACGGGCTCAGCTTCGGGACAACCACCGCTGGCGAGGCGGAACTTGCCCAGCGAATCATCGATCGAGTGCCTGGCGTTGAAATGGTGCGGCTGGTGAACTCAGGGACCGAGGCCGTCATGAGCGCTGTGCGTCTGGCCCGCGGCGCTACGGGTCGATCCAAAGTCATCAAGTTCGAGGGTGGTTATCATGGTCATAGCGACGCCCTGCTCGTCCGCGCCGGTTCAGGCGTAGCAACTCTCGCTCTGCCCGACTCGCAGGGGGTGCCGGCCAGCGCGATCGCCGACACGCTGGTGGCGCGGTACAACGACCCAGCAGCGGTCGAAGCCCTCTTTGACCAACACCCCGGGGCCATCGCTGCGGTTGTGGTCGAGCCGGTGGCCGGGAACATGGGCGTGGTCGCGCCGCAGCCGGGGTTTTTACAGACCTTGCGAGAGACGACCCACCGGCGCGGGGCGCTGCTGATCTTCGACGAGGTGATGACCGGCTTTCGGGTCTCGCGTGGGGGCGCTTCGGCTCTGCTGGGTGTGGTGCCGGACATCTGGGTTTTCGGCAAGATCATCGGCGGCGGCCTGCCCATTGGTGCCTATGCCGCCTCGCGCCGTCTCATGAAGCTGATCGCGCCGGCGGGACCGATCTACCAGGCCGGGACATTCTCGGGCAATCCGATCTCGGTTGCCGGTGGCCTGTCGACGCTTGATCTGCTTGACGACGCGGCCTATTTGCGCCTGGAATCGCTCTCGGAACGGCTGCATCGCGGCCTGGCCGACGCGCTGCGCGAAATAGACACAACCGGCTTCGTTAGCCGCGTCGGCTCGATGCTCACGGTCTTCCTGGGAATCCAGCACGCACAGAACTACGACGACGTGCGAGCGGGGTCACCCGATGAGTTCGGCCGCTGGTTTCACGGATTGCTCGATCGCGGCGTACACCTCCCCCCCGGTGCGTTCGAGTCGTGGTTCGTCTCGCTGGCGCATGACGAGTCCATGATCGACCGGACCATCGCCGCCGCCCGTGAATCACTCCTGGAACTTCGCACCACCGCAACCAGCGCACAACCGGCGAGCCTGCCGGCCTCTGCCCGCCGCTGCACCAGCCCTCAACTACAAGGACCTCGCCTATGAAACCGCACCTTTGGACGGCACTGTTCATCGCAACCGCCCTTGTCCTAGGCCTGCTCGCACTGACCAACTTCGCCAAGTCCGCGGTGAAAACTGATGACGTTCTCCTGAACGCCTCCTTCGACGCGACACGAGGGCTCTATGACGACATCAACAACGCCTTCGCGGAAGAGTATCTGCGAGAGACCGGGCGCCGCGTGGTTATCCGACAGTCGCACGGCGGATCCGGGAAGCAGGTAAGAACGATCGCCGACGGCCTGCCAGCGGATGTCGCGTCGTTGGCGCTCTCGTCGGACATCGACATGCTGGCCAAGCGCAAGCTCATCGCCGAGAACTGGCGTTCACAGCAAGAAAACAACTCGATCCCCTACAGTTCGCTGATCGTTTTCGTAGTCCGCGATGGGAACCCCAAGAACATCCGCGACTGGAGCGACCTGGCCAACCCGGGCGTGCGAGTCGTGACCCCGAACCCGAAGACCTCCGGCGGTGCCCGCTGGAACTATCTTGCCGCCTGGGGCGCTCGCCTGCACGCCACGGGTGGAGACGAGCAGGCCGCACGCCAGTTCGTCACGAACCTCTTCCGTAATGCCAACGTGCTCGACACCTCCGCCCGCGGGTCGGCACACACCTTCGTAAGGCGCGGCCACGGGGACGTGCTGCTGGCCTGGGAGAGCGAGGCGATCCTGCTCAAACGCGAGTTCCCCAAGATGCAGCTCCAGGTCATCTACCCCTCAGAGACGATCGTGGCCGAGACCCCCGTGGCCATCGTCGATGCAAACGTGGATCGCCTCGGGACAAGGAAACTGGCGGACAGATACATCCGTTTCCTCTACTCACCGGCCGGGCAGAGGCTCATCACGCAGCATCACTTCCGACCGTGGTCGCCTCCCAACGGTCAGAGCCAAGACCCGGCCGTCTCCCCCCTGCCCGAGGGAATGAAGACTTTCACCATCGGAAAGGTCTTCGGCGGCTGGCCCAATGCTCAGAAACGCCACTTCGCCTCCGGTGGTGAGTTCGATCGGATGTTGGACACACTAAAAGCAGAGCGGCGATAGACCACGCGGCGACCAGATCTCCACGCAGAACCCAAGGCATACACACCGTGAAAGCACTATGAGCACCCAAACCATCAGCACGGCACCATCGAGAAGAGGCTTGAAGCAAAGAAACTCCATCATCCCTGGACTCGCCCTCTCGCTGGGGTTGTCGAGCACCTATCTCGGCGTGCTGGTGTTGCTGCCGCTGGCCCTGCTGGCTCTGGTAGCGCTCAAGATCCCGCCAGCGGAAATATGGCGCACCCTGACCGATGCCCGCACCCTCGCGGCTTATAAGGCGAGCATCATCCCGGCATTCATCGCCTCGATGATCAACTTCGTCTTCGGATCGGTTGTGGCATGGGTTCTGGTGCGCAAACGCTTCCCAGGCCGTCAACTGATCGACGCCTTGATTGACCTGCCTTTCGCGATGCCAACCGCCGTGGTGGGGATCGCACTGGTAACGCTCTACGGCCCGGGGACGCTCTTCGGCTCGTATCTCACTCGCTTCGGGCTGGATACCTCCACCGGCTACCTGGGCATCACGCTCGCGATGATCTTCGTGAGCCTGCCGTTTGTGATCCGCACCGTGCAGCCGGTCCTGGAGGATTTGGACCCTTCGGTGGAGCAGGCGGCCGCCTCGCTGGGCGCAAGCCCCGCCTCGATCCTGTGGCGTGTTTTCTTGCCGCAGTTGCTGCCCGCCATGATCACCGGTTTCATCCTCAGCTTTGCCAAGTCGATCGGCGAGTTCGGCGCGGTGATTTTTCTGGCCGGGAACATCCCGGGCCTAACGGAAGTCGCGCCGCTGTTGATCATGGTCAGGCTCGAAGAGTTCGCTTACCCGCAGGCGGCAGTCGTGGCCATCGGCCTGCTGCTCCTCTCGTTCGCGCTGCTATTGGTGGTCAACACGCTGCAGGCCAGGCTGGCGGAAAGGATTTCCCAATGAACGCCCAAGCCCCCACATCATTCGCGGACGCGGTGGCATCGGTTCGCCCCCTCACCCAGGGTCTGAAGCTTTGGCTCGACCGCTCGCTCATCGCGGTGGCCGTCGTCTTCGTGCTGCTGGTGGTGGTCCTGCCGCTGGCTTTGGTGATCGTCGAAGCCTTCGGTGCCGGTGCCGGGGTCTTCGTCCGTGCGGTCCTGTCGGAGGAGACGTTCTCGGCGCTGGCACTAACCCTGGCGTGCTCGCTGGTGGCGCTGCCGCTGACGATAGTCTTCGGGATCGCGGCCGCATGGGCCGTGGTCAAGTGCAACTTCCCGGGCCGTTCGATCATGCTGACGCTGATCGACATCCCCTTTAGCATCTCGCCGGTGGTGGCGGGAATGATGATAGTGCTGCTGATCGGCCGCCAGGGCCCGCTTGGCCCGGTGCTCGACGCGATGGACATCCAGGTGCTCTACACCCCAGCAGCGATCGTGATCGCGTTGATCCTGGTGACGCTGCCTTTCGTGGCTCGAGAGGTCATCCCGCTCATGCAGGCGCAGGGCCGGGAGGAGGAGGAGGCGGCCCTCTCGCTCGGGGCCAGCGGCTGGCAGACGCTCTTCCGCGTCTCGCTGCCGAACATCAGGTGGGCGATGCTCCACGGCGCGCTCCTGGCCTGGGCGCGGGCTATAGGCGACTTCGGGGCCGTCTCGATCGTCTCGGGGCATATCGAGCGTTCGACCATGACGCTGCCGTTGCAGGTGGAGTCCCTCCACTCCGAGTTTCGCTTCACCGAGGCCTTCGCGGTTGCCACGGTGCTCATCATCATCTCAACGGTGGTCGCGATGGTCAAGTGGTGGCTCTCAACACGGATGAACGACCAACAAGATAACACCGCAGCCGCGGGGCAAGCCCAAGGAGCAAACCATGTCCATTGAAGTGAGGAATGCCTCCAAGTCATTCGGTTTATTCCACGCCCTCAAGGGTGTAGACCTGCACGTCCAGAACGGTGAACTCCTGGCGCTGCTGGGACCGTCGGGCTCGGGAAAGACCACGCTGCTGCGCGTGATCGCGGGGATCGAGCGGCCCGACAGCGGCGAGGTCTACCTTTCCGGCGAAGACCACACGCACCTGCCAACTCAGCAACGCCGCATCGGGTTCGTTTTTCAGCACTACGCCCTGTTCAAGCACATGAGCGTACGCGAGAACGTGGCCTTCGGCCTCCGCGTGCGCCCCAAGAGCACCCGCCCAAGCGAGGCCGCAATCCGTGCACGCACAGACGAACTGCTGGGGCTTGTTCAGATCGACGGCATGGCCGACCGCTTCCCGTCCCAGCTCTCGGGCGGGCAGCGGCAGCGGGTGGCGCTGGCGCGGGCCCTGGCCGTTGAGCCTCGCGTGCTGCTGCTCGACGAGCCCTTCGGTGCACTGGACTCCAAGGTCCGCTCTGAGCTGCGCCGCTGGCTACGACGCCTGCACGATCAGATGGGGATCACTACCGTGCTGGTGACCCACGACCAGGATGAGGCCATGGAGGTCGCCGACCGCCTCGTGGTCATGCGCAGCGGACGGATCGAGCAGGTCGGCACCCCCGACGAGGTCTATCACAATCCCAAGACCCCCTTTGTTTGCGACTTCATGGGGCGTGTAAACATTTTTCGCGGACGGGTGCGGTCCGGGCAGGTGCTGCTCAACTCATCGGTGGGTAATCCAGCCGAGCCGTTCTCGCTCTCCACGCACCAGGGGGAGGCCCACTCGGCCGCGCACGATGAGTTCCTCTTCGTCAGACCCGACATGCTGCGTGTCGAGCGAGAGACAAGCAACCCTTCGGCCGTGCGTGCCACAGTGCTGCGGGCAAACCTTCTGGGCCCGATCGTTCGTCTGATCCTGACTACGCAGACGGACCCGGAGGTCGAGGCGGACATCCCGCGTGCCCACTACGATGCACTGGGGCTCTCAACAGGGGAAGCGGTCTATATCCACGCCGTCTCAGCCCGCACCTTCTCCGGCCTTCATGGCCTACCCACACCCAAGGGCCACGCTTAGATTTGCACGGCCGGACCGGACCCATGTGCGATAAACCGGGGCCAGCGCCAAGCCACCGATTCGTTCCATTTGCCCACTTCCGACTCCTTCGAGCGTTCATCCTCAACCTATGTCTAAGCGCATGCCAACTCCACGGCCTCTTTGTCAACCCTCTAGACACCTTATTCCAATCATCTCTCCTTCTCGTGCGGGATGCAGTCGCAGGCGCGGACAGTGCGGACGGCTTCAGGTGTGTGCCAGTGTCATCCACCTGCATAAGCCTCGAACAGGAGCTGGCACACGCGATTGGACCGCACATTCGCGCCGGCAGCGTCGATGAACGGTCTCTTGACCGGGCCTGGGCACAGGGCAATGACTCGCAGGCCGCGACCGCTGCACTCGGCCCAGAGAGCCTCCCAGAGCGAGAGCACGAACGCCTTGGTCGCTCCATGGGCGCTCGTCAACGGGGCCGGCTGGATGGCGAATGTCCAGGCCACATTGAGCACGGTGCTGCAACAATCCAGCAGCCAGGCGCAAA
Organism: Phycisphaeraceae bacterium; assembly: GCA_021299385.1. Classification (GTDB taxonomy): domain Bacteria; phylum Planctomycetota; class Phycisphaerae; order Phycisphaerales; family UBA1924; genus JAJTGZ01. The sequence continues at coordinate 18,208 of JAJTGZ010000043.1, forward strand.
CAGCCGCGTGAGTTCGGTGAGCGCCACGGTATTCACACACAGTTGCTCGGACAGGTATGCCGTCGGCTCCTTGGCCTGGAGCAATCCGCCAAGACCCGCCAACCGCGATTTTTGGTCGCCCCGGGCCTGTTAGCCAGCAATAATGGTCCATACCGGGCCATACCGGGCCAAGAGGCCCGAGAGAAAGGGTTTGAGGATGTTGGTGGACGGGGAGGGCCTTGACTC
>JAJTGZ010000044.1 GCA_021299385.1 Phycisphaeraceae bacterium
GCCACCGACGCGACACCCTGCGAGCCGGACCTGCCCAGCAACTCACCAGAAACCTTCGCCGACGCTGATTTTCCAGGCAGATCGCTCACAATTTGCGCCCACCCCGCACCCTCGCCGGCAACCTCTTCCTGCCTGCCCTCCTGCACCACCTTTATCTGAGCATCTTCAGCAACCACCGGCGACGGCCGACCCTCCTCCACCCTCGCGGCGACACCCGCCGCGTCTGACCGGAACGCCAGCTCCTGCGCGCCGGGCTGGATCGGGGACTTGATTGTTTCCTTCTGATCCTCAACCACCTTTATGTCATCACTCGGCTTTACTTCATCACCCGGCTCTGCCAACTGGCCACCCACCACGACAGGCTCGGCTTCCTTCGGCTCAGTTGCCTTCTGCACAGGCGCTTCAGACACCTCTTGTGCGACGTTGCGGAGATCGACCGCTGGCCCATCCATAAGCCCTGGCCTGACAACACCCTCTGCGTTAGATTCTTGCTCGACGGCGACCTGATCCCCCGGCACCTTGGGGCCCTCTACCCCACCAGGCTGCACGGCGGTCGGGCGTTGCACAGGCTTCTTCGTGGCCCGTGCCGGTGCTGGCACCTGGGTGGTCGGTTCTTCGGTCGGTGCCGGTGCTTCGGTTTCGGTTGGGGTCTTGCTCTCTGGTTCTAGAACCGGATTGGCTGCCTCCACCTCATCGGGTTGTTGATCGGCGCTAGGGATGAACTGGGGTGTTTGCGGCTGCTTGGTCGGAGTCGGTGTGGTGATCTGCACACCCTCGGCTGGCGTATTGGGCGCTGAATCAACTACGGCTGGCTTGATTTGCGTGGGTTGCTGATCTGTGTCGGCATGTGCCTCTGGTGCCTGTGCTTCAACCACAGCGGGGAGCACTTGATTCTGAGCCGGGGAGGGAGATTTGGGTTCTGGACTGTTGCTCTGTCCTTCTACTTTGACCTCTTTGCCCGCGCCGTCGATTGTTTTCTGGTCATCCGGCTTGGCCTGGTCCTTGGCGTCGCGTGCCTCGGCTTTTTTGAGGGCGTCCTTGAAGGGGTCAGATTCCTGCCAGTCTTTGCGCTGCCGCGCACCCTCGGCGCGGGAAGGCGCACCATCGGCGCGAGAGGGGGCGTCGGCGCGGGGTCGGGTTGCTGTTGCATCGGCCCGGCTGGAGAGACGCTCGGGCAGGAAAGGGCTCGGCAAAGGTGTTGTTTTCACGGCAATGGCGCTCCGGCAGCCGCGGTTGCATCGCCGCGCTGCCGGATGGCTTCTAGCAACTCCGCTGCCAGTTTCGGATCGGCCTTGACAAACTCGGCCAGCACCCGGTTGCGTGCCCGCTCCTCCATCGCCGAGAGATACTTGACGACCAGCGAACGCTGGTTGCGCACGTGCCCGGCCACCTCCTGCTGGGCAGGGGCAGGCTCATCGAGGATCGACCGCAGCATTGCCGCGGCGTCCTTGGGCTTCTGTGCCTGCAGCGTGGCGACGGCCTGCTCGAACTGTTCATCGCCCACGCTCTGGGCAAACTCCTGCCGGGCCAACGCCAACGCTGCCTGCGCATCGGTGATCTGCTTGTTGACCACATCCAGCTCGGCGCGCTTGGTATCGAGGATCGCCCGCAACTGCCGGACTTCTTCCCGCGCGCGCAGGCGGTCCTGCTCGATGAGGTCGCGCGCGTCCCGCGATGATTCAAGCCGCTCGGCGGCCGACTCGGGCACGCCCACACGCCGGACCTTTTCCGCCTCCTGCTTCTGCTGGGTCTGTTCCTTGCCCGCCACCTCCGCCTCCGCCGCGGCCTGCTGGGCGATCGTCGGCGTCAGCATCGCGCGGACCTGCCTGGCCCGATCAACGTTCAGCCTCTTGCTGGTTACCAGCCACCCGAGCAAGCCGATGAAGGCGAGCGTGTTGACCAGCAGCAGGAAAAAAACCGCGTTCTTCAAGCTGCTCATGCGGCATACTCCTGATCATCAATGCCCCCGATCCCCGCGCCCGAAGCCAGTGCGGCACGGCGCATCAGCACCAGGTCGTCGAGTTCCGCGCCCTCGCGCCGGGCCTGCTCGCGCAACCATTCTGCCAGGGCCTTGGCACGCAGGTGCTCGACGGCCTTCCGCGCCACCGTCGCCCGGAGCAACTCCGCACGCGCCGCCTCGACGCGCTTGAGCACCCCAGACAGTTCCACGGCCAAACGCCGCAGTTCCACAAGCCCAAAGAGCGCCGAGGCGCTCTGCATCCTCACGGCACCGATCTCCACCCCCCTGCCCGGGGCCAATCGGTCGCGCAGGTCGAGCCTGCGCTCATCCAGCCGCCGTCTGACGGCATCGACCTTTGCCTCGAGAGCCAGGCGCTGCGCCTGCACGCGCCCAAGGGCGAGCTGGCGTTGCCGCTCGATCCCCTTGCGCTGCTCGATGACCGCGTCGAGTTGAAAGACAAACTTTGCCAATCCGATCACTCCCAATCAATCCTATTTCCTGCCCAGCACCGGCGTGCTGCTGATCTTCATCGCCAGCGCAAGCATCTTCTTCTTCGCATCCTCGAACCCCTCACCCTTGGAGAGGTCCTGCCTGAGCAGCTCGTCGATCTGCCCGTGGAAGGTGATGGCCACGTCCGTCTCGGGGTTGCTCCCCTTGGCATAGGCGCCGATCTGCACCAGGTCTTCCACCTCGCGGTAGAGGGCCATGCTCCGCACCAGCTGCACCCGTGCGCCGCGGTGGGCCGCGTCGGTCACCTCACCTTGCACCCGGCTGACCGAATCGAGCACGTCGATCGCGGGGTAGTGCCCCTTCTGCGCGAGGCTGCGCGACAAAATAATGTGCCCGTCAAGAATCCCCCTGGCCGCGTCGGCGACCGGCTCGGTCATGTCGTCCCCCTCAACCAAAACGGTGTACAACCCGGTGATCGAACCGCCGCCAAGGTCGTCGCCGAGCTGCCCTGCCCGTTCGAGCAGGCGTGCGAGGCTCGAGAAGACGCTGGGCGTGTACCCCTTGCTCGCCGGGGGTTCGCCGGCCGTCAGGCCGACCTGCCGCTGGGCGTGGGCAAACCGTGTCGCCGAGTCCATCATGAGCATGACGTGCAGTCCACGCGCGCGGAAGAACTCGCAGACGGCGCACGCTGATTGTGCTGCACGGATGCGCATCAGCGGCGACTCATCCCCAGTAGCAACGATCACGACCGTGCGAGCAAGCCCGTCCGGCCCGAGGCTGTGGGCGATGAAGTCCTGCACCTCCCGGCCACGCTCACCGATCAGGGCCACGACGTTGACGTCCGCCTCGCACGACCGCGTGATCGCGCCCAGCAGCGTGCTCTTGCCCACGCCAGGGCCCGCGAACAGACCGATCCGCTGCCCCTTGCCGAAGGTTGTAAACAGGTCGATTGCTCGCACGCCCGTAACCATCGGCTGGGTGATGCGCTTGCGAGACAGCGCGGTGATCGGCGGCGGGTCGATCGGCTGCGGGAACAGGTCGTGCAGCACCGGCCCGCCGTCGATCGGGTCGCCCAGCCCGTTGAGCACACGCCCGAGCATGCTCGCGCCGACGCCCACCGTCTTGCTCGTGTGCAACGCCACCACCGAGTCCCCCGAGCGGATGCCGACGGACTGCCCGAGCATCATCACCACGGCCTGGTCGCCCGTCAGGCCCACAACCTCCCCCACCTCACCCGCGGGCATCTGCGCCGACGCGACACGCGGCAAACGCACCAGGCTGCCGACCGGCGCGGGCAGGTCGCGCACAAGCACCGACAAGCCCCGCACCGCGGCGACGCGCCCGCACGCCTGAACGGGCTGCAACCGCTCGACCATCGACATCGCCGCGTCAAGAATCCCCATCACAGACCCCCCGGCGTGCCAGGCAGGAGCGCCTCGACGATGCGGTCGAGCTGCGTGCCAATGCTCGCGTCGATCGTCGCGCCCGACTCGGCCAGCTGCGCCACGCACGACCCGCGAGGCACGCCCTCATCGCCGACAAGTTCGACGTTACGCCCACCCTCAAAGCGTGCCGCGAGCGTGGGCAGGGCCAGTTCGACGGTCGGCTTATCGAGCGGGTGCACCGACAAACGAAGCCGGGTCGGGCGCAAGACCATCGACAGCACCTCGCCGACCTGGTTCGTCACGATCGTCCCGTCCAGCTCGATTGCCCGCTTGACGACCCGCCCGGCGATCATGCACGCGAGCTTGACCACGTCGCGCTGTCCCTCGGCAAGGATCCGGTCGCGTGCGCTGTCAAACTTGTCAAGCGCCGCCGTCCACCCCGTGTTCAGGCGTGCGATCGCCTCACTCTCGGCCGCCAGCGCGGCCTGCGCGCCCTGCTGCTGGCCAACCTGCAACCCCTCGGCCTTGCCGGTTTCAAACCCGCGCGCCAGGCCCTGCTCAAAGCCGATTTTGTCCGCTCCCTGCACGAGCCGCTCACGCTCGGCCCTGGCCTCGCGGATGATGTCCTCGGCCTCGCGGACGATGCCCTCGGCCTGCGCGCGTGCCGAGGCGATGATCTCCTCGCCGTGGCGGCGCAAGTCGCCAAGGTCGAGGACGATTGCCTCGCGGATGAGTTCCCTCGCGTTTGCTTGCCGGACCAGTGCCACGCTCTACGCTGCTTTCAGTTGGTAACGATCCTGTCAGGTAACCATCGTCTCCGCACCACCGCCACGCCCGGCGATGATGATCTCGCCGGAGTCCTCGAGCCTGCGGACGATGTCCACAATCCGCTGTTGCGCGGCCTCGACGTCGCTGATCCGCACCGGGCCCATGAACTGCATGTCTTCCTTGATGAGCGTCGCAGCACGCTCGGACATGTTCTTGAATATCTTGGCCTTGAGCTCCTCGCTGGCCGTCTTGAGCGCAAGGCTCAGCTCGTCGTTGTCGATCTCCTTCATGATCTGCTGGATCCCCTTGTCGTCTACCAGCTTGATGTCCTCGAAGACGAACATCAACCGGCGTATCTGCTCGACCAACTCCGCGTCGTCGGCCTGCAGGCCCTCCATCACGCCCTTCTCGGTGCTCCGGTCGGCAAGGTTCAATATCTCCGCCACCGTCGAGACGCCCCCGGCCTTCTCCATGTTCTGCATCAGCATGCTGCTCAGCCGGCTCTCAAGCCCCCTCTCGACCTCCTTGATCACCTCCGGGTTGGTCTGCTCCATGTTCGCCACACGCTTGATGACCTCGACTTGCTTCTGCTGCGGCAGCCCGCTGAGAATCTCCGCGCTCTTGTGGTGCGGCAGGTGGCACAGAATCAACGCGATCGTCTGCGGGTGCTCGTCCAGGATGAACGTCAGCAGGTTGTCGCTCTCGGCCTTCTGCAAAAATGCGAACGGCGTCTTCTGCACCTGCGTCTGGATCTGCGACAGCACACGCTCGGCCGTCTTGCTGTCCAGGCTCTTCTCCAGCAGCACACGCGCAAAGTCAAGCCCCCCCTCGCTGGCATACTGCGTCGCCATCGACAGCTGATAAAACTCCTCAACCACCGCCGCTCGAAGGTTCTCGGGCACACGCCCCAGCCCCGCCAGCTCGCGCGTGATCTCCTCGACCCGCTCAGGCTCAAGCCGCTTGAGCAGGTCTCCACCCACCGATGGTTCCAGCGACAGCATCAGGATCGCGGCCTTGGTGATCCCCTCAAGCTGCTGCGGGTCGTCGGGCAACTTGTCGCCAGGTTTCCTGACCATCCTCGCCTCGCTTTCGCCCCAAGGGGCCTGAAACTAATGCTCCGACGTCGCCCAACGCTTGACCAACACCGCCGCGTCCTCGGGGCTCTTCTTGACAAGCTCCTGCACCTGCTCGAGCATCCGCTTGGTGTTGATCTCCTCGTCGCCAAGCTCGATGCCCACCATCGCCGACTGGCTCTCGTCCGCCTCGCCCACCACGCCGTCCTTCATATCGATCACAGGCGGCAGGCCCGCGATCTCCTCGGGCGTCGGCAATTCCTGCGGGCGGCTCCCCTTGCGCACCAGCATCAGCATCACACCCATGGCCACCAGCGCCAGCAGGCCCATCACCGCAGTCTTGACCACACCCCCGCTGAGCAACTGACCCGCCAGACCACCATCACCGCCACCGCCCCCGCCGCCCACCAGCAGCAGCCCCGCCTGCGCCACCGACCCACCCGCGAACGCCAGCCCCTGCGGCACCGGGATCATCGAGACCACCACACGCGGGTCGCTGCTCGATGTCGTCTCGATCGCAGCCGTGCGGATCAAGGGCGTCAGGTCCGCCTCCAGCCGTTTCTTCTCCTCCGCAAACACACCCTCGATCTCCTGCTGCGTCGGAGCCGTGGGCGCGGCGGCCGCGCCACCCGCTCCGGCGGCCGGCTTACGCATCATCGCCAGGCTGGCGATGTACTCCCGGCTCAGCGAGATCATCACGTTGATCCGCGTCGGGGACCCGCGCGGGTCGAAGATCTCCTCACGCTCAGAGCCGATGGCAACCCTGAAACGCTCCTCCGTGGTGTTGTCCGTGCTGCTCGTGGCGTTCCCCACCCCGCCGTCTGAACGCGAAAGGTCCGCCTGCACATTGCTGCTCACACCAGGCTCGGCCGGGCCGGTGCCCTGGCTGCTCCGCTCCTCACGCTCGGTCGTCCGCGTGTCGATCGGCACGCTCACCGACCCACCCTTGCCCACCGGCAGGAACTTCTCGGTGTTCACCTTCCGGCGCGTGTTGTCAACCTGCGCGCTCACGGCCACGATCGCCAACGGGTCATAGGCGATCAACTCACGAACCTTCGCCTGTATCCGCGACTCGGTCTTGGAGACCAGCTCGATGTAGTCCCCGGCGGAAAAATCGTCCTCCCCACGTGCCGTGAACTGCCTGTTGTTCCGAAGATCAATCACCTTCACATCAATCATCGTCAACCCAGCCTTGGCCCCAGCCACAAGCGCGGCAACCGCGTCGACCATCTCCTTATCGAGCGCCTTGCCCTGCTTCATCAGAATCCCAACACTCGCCGTCGGCTTGCGGTAGGCCAGCCCCATCCCCGCCGCCTCCGGCGCATCGATGAGCACGCTGGCACGCTCGACGCCCTTGAAGTTGCCCACTACCCCGCCAAGAAACTCACAAAGAGCCGCGTTGGCCAGCTGATCGCTCTGGCTCTTGCTGGCCATCCAGTTCTGGTTCTTGAGCAGGTTGCTAAAAAGCGTCTCGGCGTTGGCCGGCAGCTTCCCCGCCTGCTGCAGCATCGCTATGGCGTACATCCTCATCCCGGGCAACACATACACCCGCCCGTTGCGCATCTCAAAGGCGATATCCGCCTCACTCAGCGCGTCCTTGGCCTTGGTCTGGTCCTCCGGGCCCATGCCGGGCAAAAGCTCGACCTTCGTCGGCGAGCTGCTGAGGATCCCCACCAGCACCAGCGCCATCACAGCGACCACCGACAGCACGCCGATGAGCATCCGGTCGCGACCGTTGAGCTGCCCGAGATATTTCTTGATGCTTGCAAGCGCGTTGCGCAGCGCGCCCATGGGTTGGTCCTCCTTGACCGATCAACGCCGGCTTCCTGCCGACCAACCCCTTACGTCGGCCCCCGGCACCCCGGGGCTGCAACCATTCCCGCGCAATAGTCGCGCACCACCAGCACCCAGGTGCCTGCCGCGCATGGATTGCCGATCTCTATCCCCCGCACACCGTTCAAGGTGCAAACCCTCGGCCAATAAAATGACCACTCAGATGCGGATCAGATGCGGACCTGCTTCATCTCGTCGTACGCGGCCTGCACCTTGTTCCGCACCGCCAGCAGCGCGCGGAAGGCCTGGTCGGCTTTCTGCGTCGCCAGGATCACGTTCTCGACATCGGCCCGCTGCCCGGTTACAAGGTCTTCCTGGGCTGCCGTCGCTTCCTGCTCGAGCTGGTTGACCTGCTCGATGCTCTGCAAAAGAGCATTCTTGAACGCCCCCCCATCCTGCCCAGGCTGATTGACGCCTGCGCGACCGGCCACCTGGCCAGGCAACCCCTGAACCCCACGCGATGCCCCGCCGATTAGCCCAAGTGGATCGGACATGAAAGTTCCTAAAGCAAAGGACTCTACAAACTACCCGGCAACAGTCTATCGACCCAACCACCCCTAGAACCGCAACCCCGGTGCCACAAATACCCCCCCCCACTTACGCCAACAGCCGCAGCGATGAGGCCAGAATCTGCTTGGTCGCCTCCGCGGCCATCACGTTCGCCTCATACGCACGCACCGCCTCAAGGGCGTTGACGTTCTCCACCACCGAGTTGATCCCCGTCTCGGCCACGTAACCCTTATACTTCCCCTCCTTAAACGCAAACGGGTTGCTCGGGTCCCACCGCTGCGGCACGACCTCGGCCTTGTCCAGCCCGATCGCCGCGACGTGTACGCCCAGGTTCCTCCCCTCTTTCCCAACCGCCGTGGGGTTCCCCGGTGCAAAGAAGACCTCACGCCGGCGGTAGGGGTTCAGGTTCCCCTGCTTGTCCAAGAGCGTGTTGCTGTTGGCCAGGTTCGCGGAGATCGACTCCAGGCGCACCCTCTGTGCCACCATGCCGCTTGTTGAGATGTCCAGTGAGCCGTACATGCCCTTGTCCCTTTACCAAGCACCCAAACCGGGGTGCTGTTGCCCGTCGTCGTTTACGCCCGCTCGCTGATAGCGGCGGCAATCGTCTGATACCGGCTGCGCAGCAGGTCCGCCGCCACGCGGAAGGCCGAGGCGTTCTCGACCAGCCCCTGCATACTCACTTCCAGGTCCCGGTTGTTCCGGTCGTGAAAGAGCACATTCCGGCTGGGCGTCTGCGGCAGCAGCCGAAGCCCACCCGAGCCGTCCCGTTGCACCTCACGCGTGTCCTCTATCGGCAACCCACCCATCCGGTTCCGCCCCCGCCGGGCGTCCACGGCACGCTTCAACTGCGCCTGAAACCCCTCCACGCTCACGTCAGAAGGGCGAAAATCGGGGGTCGTGATGTTCGCTATGTTGTGCGATAGCACCTTCTGCCGCGCACTGGCAAAGCGCATCGCCGCTTCAAGTGCCGGTGCCGCGCCGCTGGTGGAAATCTCCCCGAACATGCCACACGGCCCGCAAACCACGGGCCAGCGCAAAAAACTACTCTTTGCCCCATTGCCCTTGCCCGTCACGCGGCCTCTCGGCCGGGCATCTCGTTGATCTCCTCGTCGCCGATCTCCATCGTCCGTTTGTCCCCACCCTGGCAACGGGCCTCGCGCTCGGCGGCGATCGCCAGTTCGACGTCCCGGAGCCCCTCGTCGAGCAGTTCCAGCGCCACCCCGTCGCGCGTCATCCCCTCCAAGCGTTGCAGGGCCACAAGCACCTGGCGGTACGGCCCGCTCCCATCGGCACCCACCCCGGGACCGATCTCATCGCAGCGCACAAACTGGTAGATCGGCGCAGGCTCGGCAAACCTCACCCCGATCTCAAAGACCGACCCGCGCACATGCCGGCAACGTAAAACCGACCCAGATACGCGCAAACTCTGACGCGTTGGCCCCACGAACAAGCACGCCACACCGGTGCCCGGGGGGATGAACCGCGTGTACAGCATCGACAACCCCTGCCGGGAGACATCCCGCACCACCGGCGAAACGGCCACGACCGTCTGGCCCACCGGTGTATATCCGACAACAACCCGGGTGCCAGGCAAGAGTGGGTACCGACCCGATCGGCGGCGAGAGAGTTCCGACAGCACGCCGTCTTGCTGGCTGATCTCGACCAGCGCGGCTTGAACCTCCTGCTCGCCGAGCACCACCGGCGCAGCAGCGGCCGGGGCTGGGTTGGCCAATTCGATGGCAGGGTCGTTTGTCGGGTTTTTTGGCGTCGAATCGCTCAAGGTCCACTCCCGCACAACTAGGCACATTTACGCCCGGCACGATCCCTATCGGCGTCCACCCTTGGGCCGCGGCCAAAACAGATACCCCAATCAGGCACCCCCACGCCCACTGCCCCGCACAGACAGACCGCCACTGTGCTCATGGGTATCAACAGCCCCCTGCGCGGGGGAGGACCCCCGCGCCACCGGGTGTATACTTCCGCCCGCGCGGGGGATGACCACCACACCCCCGCGCCACGCGGCCGCGTGCCAGAGTGGTCTAATGGGGCGGATTGCAAATCCGTTTATCGTCGGTTCGAATCCGACCGCGGCCTTTCCTCACCTGTCCGAACCAGCACCACCCCCGACATGACCCCCGAGCAGATCCAGGCCCGCGCAGGGCAGTTCCGTGCCGACTTTGATGCCCTGGGCACGCAGCTTGCCCGCGTTATCGTCGGGCAGCAAGAGATCATCCAAGGCGTACTGACGGCACTGTTCTGCAACGGGCACACGCTCCTGGAAGGCGTCCCCGGCATCGGCAAAACCCTGCTGATACGCACGCTCAGCCGGGCGCTGAACCTCTCGTTCTCACGCGTGCAGTTCACACCCGACCTGATGCCCGCAGACATCACCGGCACCACGATCGTCCTGGAAACCGACCGCCCCGACGGCTCCCGCGCACGCCAGTTCACCTTCCAGCCCGGGCCGATCTTCGCACAGATGGTGCTGGCCGACGAGATCAACCGGGCAACGCCCAAGACCCAGTCGGCGCTCCTAGAGGCGATGGCTGAGCGGAGCGTTACGGTCGCCGGTACGACGCACGCGCTCGAGAAGCCCTTCTTTGTGATGGCGACGCAGAACCCGCTGGAGCAGGAGGGGACGTACCCGTTGCCCGAGGCGCAGCTGGACCGTTTCTTTGTCAAGTTGCTGGTGGGGTATTCCAGCCGCAAGGACCTGGCCGAGGTGCTGGCGCGGACGACGGGGGATCAGTCGACGCCCGTCGAGGCCGTTCTTGATGCCCCGCGCCTGATCGAGCACCAGAATCTGGTGCGTCAGGTGGCGATCGCCGAGCACGTGCGTGATTATGCCGTGCGCCTGACGCTGAGCACGCACGCGCGGAACGCGGGGCTGGACTCAGCCGGGGAGTTTGCCACCCCGATGGTCAACAAGTACGTGCGTGTGGGCGCCTCCCCCCGTGCGGCACAGGCTCTGGTGCTGGGGGCCAAGTGCCGGGCGCTCGTCGATGGGCGTGCCGCGGCGAGCATGGCGGACATCCAGTGGATGGCCAGGCCCGTCCTCCGCCACCGCCTGCTGCTGAACTTCGAAGCCCAGGCCGATGCGACAACCCCCGACGCCATCATCGACAACATCCTCGCGACGCTTCCGCAGGGTGTCGTGGCTTAGCAAAGCACTCGATGTATCCCGCCTGCAACGGCCGCGCCTATTGCCGATTGCCCATTCCCTATTGCCGATCCCTACTGCCCCGCCTCACCGCCCGCACTCTTTTCCCTAAACGCATTCGCCCGCTGCACCGCCGCGTCCTGCGCCGCACGCTTGTCCCCCGACTCCGGCGACGGCACGAGCACAAAGTGCCACTGGACCAGTGTTTTTAGATTCGACGGCGCGGCCAGCAAATCAATACCAGGCTGCTCGTGCAGAGGCGTCTGCGCCTTCATTCCGGCGTAGATCGGCTCATAGCCGTCTAACCGCACACGCACGTCATAGGTGCCAAAGAACCTGAAGTCGGCCTGCAGGGGCGTGCGCCCGACCTCGGCGTCGTTGATCCACACGAGCGCGCCGGGTGGCTCGCTGGTAACCTCGATGGTCCGCTGCGTGCAGCCCGCGCCGCACAGGAGGGCAACGGCCACGATGCTCTTGATTGCCGACCGCCGGGGGTTGGTCATTGGTGAATCCTACTGACGTGGTGCGGGCCTGGGTAGTGATGGTAGTTGCAGGCCAATCAATGCCCGAAAAGGTTTTTCGCCGGGAGCATACCCTTGGCCTCAAAGTGGGCCATGGCCTCGGCGGTGCTGCTAAAGACCTTGGTTGCCGTCTCGGTGATGAACGGGCTGGGGTGCTTCTTGGGCTTCCAGACGACATAGACCTCTTTGGTGTGCTCCCAAGCGTGCTGCAGTTCGCGCTCGACGCCCGAGCTCAACCCCGGCGTCCCACCCGGCAGCTCCGGCACGAGGCTGACAATCATGTCGCTCTGGTCGATGAGCTTGAAGTCGCGCATGTAAATCTGCCCATCGATGTCCCCGGCGATATCGAGCACCTCGCGCGTCCGCACCCGCAGACGCTCAGACCCCGGCGAGCGCGAACCCCCAAAGCTGTGCGGGGTTACGTCTACAAACTCGTGCCCCTCCCGTGCCGAGGCGATGGCACGCTCTAAGAGCAGTTTCTCGTCAACGTCCCCGGGGTCGAACGAGATAAAATGCTCGGCCAGTTTCGCGCGGAAGGCGTCGATCTCCGCCAGAGTCTCGGGCATGTCCACAACGTGGCTCATCGGGAAACTCGGATACACCTTCTTCATCTGCGGCCTGCACGCCAGGCGGAAGAGCGTGCGCGTCGTCGGCTGGTGCCGGCCGCGCGAGAGGATGTAGAACTGGCAGCCGGGGATGCTCTTGCTGAGCAGCTCGGTGGCCAGGATCTCCTCCTCGCGCCAGACCATGCAGTCCTTGAGCGTTGCATCGATCTCATAGTCCTTGTGCACACGCTGGTGGACGACCTCGATGTTGTCAACCAGGCAAACGCAGACATCTGGCTCGAACGCTGCGATCTGGTCCCAGTCAAACGCGGCAAAGAGCCCGTGCCGCCAGCGGAACGTCGCGTGCGTGTTGACGATCACGTTCTTACGCCCCTTGCTCTGGGCGATGACGTCCTTGAACGCCGCCCGGCGGAGCGAATCAAGCCTCGAGATCGGCAGGTTCAGGATCGTCCCGGCACGCACGTCGCGCGCCTCCTGATACATCATGTCCCCGACGTGGTAGAGGTCGATCTGCTCACCCTGCGTGCCGGCAAACTCGACGACCTCGGCGAGGTAGGGTTTTTTGTCCATCCCGATCTGACCAGTAACAATCACACGCATGAAAACCTCCGGATGCCAAGGGCCAAGCCTACGCCCCCCGTCGGCAGTGCCGAGTGGCCCCCGCTGGCGCCCCGACTAGCACTGGGCGAAGAACCCGGAGAGGAAGACGATCAGGTCGTCGGCGGTGAACTGCCCGTCCGGCGTGCTCGACTGCCCAGGCCCGGCCACGTCCGCCAGCGCGTTGCGGGCGAAGAACCAGTTCAGGTAAACTATCAGGTCGTCGGCCGTTTTGCTCCCGTCCCCCCCTACGCGCTGCCCCGGGCCGGCGATGTCCCCCGGGCAGCGCACCTTCAGGTCGATGAACGCGACGCCATACGGCCCCGGGCGGGTTACAGGGATCGACGTATACGTGCCCGTGTTCACGCCCCCCCCGTTGTTCCCGCCACGGATGCGCACCGACAGGTCCACCGGCGTCTGCGTGTTCCCCCCGGCGATGAACCCGGCGCTCGGCACCATCTGCCCGTTCTGCGAAGGCTCAGTCGGCGCGGGAAGCAGGTACGAGACCGTGTTCCAACTGCCGATGGCCAGCACATAGTCCCCAGCCGCAAGCGTCGGCGTCAGCGTGCTAAAGGGCGCGGGGTTGTTGTCGTTCCAGGCGATCGGCGCGAAGGTCGTCGCGTTGAACAGGACCATCTCCGTGTCCGTCGTGTGCGAGAGGCCCGAGGTCGTGATCGAAAACTCCCCGGCGATCAGCCCGACCGGCCCGGTAATCCGCGTCACAGCCTCGCTAACAAGCTGCACCCGGTAAGGAGTGAACGTCTGCGCCGTGCCGGTGATCCGCACGAGCAACTCGACGCTCGGCACGCCGACGCTATAAAACTGCAGCATCCGCGCCGGCGTGGTATTGATGCTCGTCTGCTGGAAGATCTCCCACGCATCGACCGCCACGCCGTTGGTTACCGTTTGCGCGAAGATCGCCCCCGTGTGCCCCGCGGTGCCGGTGGTGGTGATCAGGAGCCGGTTGCGTCTGATGCCCGTCAGGCCCGAAGCGGTGATCCTGAAAAAATCCATCGACGCGCCGGCCCCGCTCTGCGTGCTGCTACCCGTTGAGGTTCCCTCAAAGCTCTGGTTCGGCGTGAGGGTTACGGGGCTAGCCGAGGCGATGGTTTCGTTCGGCTCGACGTCCTTGCTGCCGAGGTTCTGGGCCAGCGCGGGCAGGGGGGAGAGGGCGACCGCCGCGCTTGCAAGCTTGGCCAGTGAAACATGCGTATTCATCGCGTCTATATCGGCACAAGAGGTGCCGAGGGCGTAAAGAGTTTAGAACCCCTCCCCGGAGGGGAGGGGCAGGGGTGGGGTTGGCTACTTCGGGCGCGCGGCATCCAACAATCGTCGCAGTGTGATGCTGATTTCGCAATCAAGAGCACGGGCTGGAAGCCCGTGCCAACGGATATAGAAATGGATGATGCCTCCCCGGCACGCTAGAACCGCACCGGCTTCTTCTCCCCCATCATCGTTACGAAGGCGTCAAAGAGGTACGCCGAGTCGTGCGGGCCGGGGCTGGCCTCGGGGTGATACTGCACGCTGAAAACAGGCCGGTCCGTCAGCCGGAACCCGGCCAGGGTCCCGTCGTTGAGGTGCACGTGCGTCGCCTCGCCCCCCACCGCCTTGAGGCTCTCAGGGTCCACGGCAAAGCCGTGGTTCTGGCTCGTGATCTCGACCTTCCCATTCATCAGGTTCTTCACCGGCTGATTGGCCCCCCGGTGCCCGAAGGGGAGTTTGAACGTCTTGGCCCCCACCGCCAGCGCAAGCAACTGGTGCCCGAGGCAGATGCCAAAGGTCGGGATGACCGGGCTGACACCCTCGCCCCCCACCTTCTTACCCATGCCAAGCACCTCGCGCAGCGTGCCGATCGTCGCGTCCACCGCCGCGGGGTCCCCCGGGCCGTTGCTGATAAACAACCCATCGGCCTGCCCACGCGCAAAAAACCCCTTGATCTCCTCAGCCGAGATCGTGTGCGGCACCACCTTCACCTCACACCCCCGATCCGCCAAGTTACGCAAAATGTTGCTCTTGGCCCCGCAGTCCAACGCCAACACCCGATACACCCGGCGTTGGCCGTCCCCACCCTCACCCCTGCCCGCACCCGGCGACCACTCACCCAACGTCTCCCCCCACGTCTGGTTGCTCGAACACCCCACCAGCGGCACAAGGTTCTGCCCGGCCATGCTCGGCACGGCCTTGGCCTTGGCCAGCAGTTGCGCGTCGGTGATGCTCGCGTCGTCGGTCAGCACCCCCTGCATCGCCCCGCCGGTGCGCAACCGGCGTGTGAGCGCACGCGTATCGATCCCCGCCAGCCCCAGCACCCCGGCGTCGGCCAGGTAGGCGTCAAGGCTCTGCACCGACCGGAAGTTGCTCGGCAGGTGCGTGAGTTCCTTGACAACAAAGCCGGAGGCCTGGACTTTTTTGCTCTCGGCGTCCTGCGGGCTGACGCCGTAGTTGCCCATCATGGTGGCGGTCATCACCAGCACCTGCCCGGTGTAACTCGGATCAGTCAGGGCCTCCTGATACCCAGTCATAGCAGTGTTAAAAACAACCTCGGCCCCAACACAGACCCCCCTGCCAACGGCCCCGAAAGGGGTGCCGGTGAAGAGGGAACCATCCCGCAGGGCAAGTCGACCGACGCGTGCATGTGTGGCTTGGGGCATCGGGAGCGATGATAGCGCGGGGGGGCGGTGGGTGGGGGTGGCCGGGTTTCGGGGTTTCGGGGTTTCGGGGTTTCGGAGTGTCGGAGTGGTCGGAGTCGTCGGAATGGTCGGAGTGTCAGGTTCCCCGCCCCAACGGGGCGACGGGGTGTAGCCACGGGTGAAGCCCGCGCTTCGCGGGCGCAACCCGTGGAAACGTGCGTCTTCTCTTAGACCTGCCCCGGCGGGGCAGAGGAAGCAACCGCGGCGAGGTTCCGATACGTCTCGGCATTCCTTCGCCCCTCCGGGGCGAGGGGATAGAGTGAGGCTGTCCACGGGTTGCGCTCCGCCCGCGAAGACGCGGGCTCCGCTTCACCCGTGGCTACAGGCCGTCGCCCCGTTGGGGCGGAGAGAGGGTGCACGGATTGATGCCGCGAATCACTCGAAGACATAACGCTCGTCAAAGTCCACGCCGTGGGCGCGGAGGATTCGCAGCAGTTCCGACTTGAAGTCTTCCTTCTTGTGATGCTCAGCTTGCCCCGCAACGTACTTCTTCACGGCCTCCTCCTGCGACTTGCTAACGGAGAAGACGCTAAATCCCTCCTGCCACGCGAACTCGGCGAGGTTCGGGTATGTCTCGTGAATCCACTTCGATGAACGCCCTTTGACCGTGCGCATCAGGTCCGACACCGAGCCGTCGGGCCGCCAACGCAAGTACATGTGAACGTGGTCTTCGACGCCGCCGATGTCGTAAAGCGCGCCCTTCTCGGCACGGACGATCCCGCCGATGTAGGGATAAAGGCGTTCGGCGATCTCTTGCGTGATCCAAGGCGTGCGGCCCTTGGTGGAGAAGACGACGTGGAGAAGGAGTTGGGAGTACGTGCCGGGCATGGGGAATCCTTCGCCCCTCTGGGGCGAGGGGAAAGAGGCTGTCCACGGGTTGCGCGAGGCCCAGAGCGGCCTCACCTTGGACGGGCTCCATGCCCCCGCCCCAACGGGGCGACGGGGTGTAGCCACGGGTTGAGCCCGCGAAGCGCGGGCGCAACCCGTGGAAAGGTCCATCCTCTCCCGGACCTGCCCCGGCGGGGCAGAGGATGCAAACGCGATGAGGTCCCGATACGTCTCGGGATTCCTTCGCCCCGCCGGGGCGAGGGGAAAGAGGGAAGCTATCCACGGGTTGCGCGAGGCCCAGAGCGGCCTCGCTTCACCCGTGGCTACACCCCTGCGCCCCGTTGGGGCGAAGAACCGTGTGTTTACTACTTGTACCACGCGGCAACCCCCCCCACCCCCCTACGCCAACCACCGCGCCGCGATCGTCGACCCATGCTTGAGGTCCAGTTGCGTGGTTTTATCCCCGAGCATTGCCAGCAGGTCTTCCTCGGCCGTGCGGTCGGCCCAGAGGACGTCAAAGTCGCTCGGGTCCTGGTCGTCCTGCGGGGTCTCCGGCGACAACGCCGGGTCCAGGTGTTCGACTGCGGCGATGGCCATGTCCCCCGCGGCCTGCAGGTGCGGGGCCGTCAGCAGAACCTCGGCATACCGCACCGACCCGTGCTCGTCGAAGACGCGCACCACGCACCGCCAGGGGGTGATGCCCAGGTCGTCGCCGTCGTCGTCGGTGTTGCGCATCGGGTCGACGTTGAGCGTCAGGCCCCACTGGTCGCGCAGTTCCTCGACGATCTCGTCGTGCGTCAGCGCGTCGGGGGCGTCGACGCGCGGGTCCAGCACCCCGCGGTGCTCGTGCACCGCCGCGTCCGCCCCGGCGATCTTCTCGACCTCCCGCAGGTCAAACGCCGCCAGGATGCGCTCGACCTGCTCCTTCATCGCGCTCTCGGCACGCACCGTAACAATCTTGTGCTCGTCAACAAAGACATAAAAAAACGGCTCCTCGCTCATGGCCCCAAAGCCGACGGTGCCGTCCTCAAAGAGCCACGCACGGAACCGGCGGAGCGCGTCGTGGAAGCGCTCCAGCCCCACAAGGTCGTAAGCGATGTACGGGTCGATCTCCCGGTGCGCGTCGTTGCCCATCACGTCCAGGATCGGGTAGATCCGCCCCGGCAGCAGCGCAAACAACTGCCGGCAGAGGGCCTCGACGCGCGAGGCGGAGATGTTGATGTCAAAGACGTACCGGTCTGGCCACTGGCCCCAGGTTTCTTCCTCTTCGTCCATGCCGGGGGTGTCGTCTGATCGGTCGCCCCGCTCGCCGCGCGAGCCGGGGCCGGGTTTGGAGGGGGATTTGGAGGCGGGGCCTTCGTCGTCGTCGTCGTTCTCGATCTCGCGCCCCTCCACGGCGTCGTAGCCCACGGAATCGGCCGACTCAAAGTTCAGCGTGTAGCCGGGGATGGGGTTCATCGGCTCGACGGGGTAAACACCCAGCGGGAAGTCAAAGCCCTCGGCCTTGTGTCGCGGGATCGAGCTGTCGATGCGGGCATGTGCCAATCGTCAAGGGTATGGTGCGTCCCGGTAAGGGGTGAACCGGCCCGCCGTGCCGCCCCTGAGCGATGGTGCCCAGGATGGGGTGAACCCCTGACCCCCACTACAATCCTCCTGTGAGCACGCCGAGCGGGGCAACGCGCCCTGACAAACAGCCGGATGGTTTAGGCATGGGGGTGGGTGTGCCCACGCCCCTACGCGACGCCTTTGACGTGCTCGGGCTGTTGCCGGGCTTTGACCTGACGGTGGCGGATATCCGGGCCGCCTACCTGGCCCGTGCCGCGGCGGCGCACGCCGGGGGGGATGAGGGTGCCAGTGCTCGCCTGAACGGTGCGATGCAACAGGTGCAAGACCCGCTCACGAGGGCGGGGCTGGTCCTGGCCCGCCTGGGGGGTCCATCGGACGCCGCCGACCGATCGACGCCCGATGGGTTTCTCGGCGAACTGCTCGACGCCCGCGAGCGGCAATCGAGCGGATGCTCGAGCAGGTCGCTGGCGAGTTGGACGAAGGGGCGAGGCTTTGAACGGGCATCTCCGCACGGTTGCGCAAAGACGCGGGCATGCGCGCAGGGGGTGTGCCGATGTTCCTTGAACTGTTGCCACTGCTTGCGCCGCTGCCGATCCCCTTGCTGGCCGTGGCGGTGCTCTCAGGTGCTGAGACGGCGTTGTTCACGCTGACGTACCACGACCGGCTGCGGCTGGCGCGGTCGCACCCGCTCGCGGCGGCGCAGATCGGGTATCTGCTGGCGCGCCCGCGCGGGCTGCTGGTGCTGATCTTGTTCTTGAACATGCTGGCGAGCACGGTCTACTTTGTGCTCACGTCGCTGGCGCTGTTGCAGGCGACGCAGCCGTGGGTGGCGGTGGTGATCGGGGTTGTCAACTTGCTGTTGATGACGCTTGCCGGGGAGGTTGTCAGCAAGATGCTCGCGGCGCGATACGCGGTGCCGATCAGCCGGGTGATCGCGGGGCCGTTGCGGGCGGTCTACCGGGTTTTGCGCCCGGTGGTGGAGTTTGTCGAGGCCGGGGTGATCGCGCCGCTGGCAAGGCTGTTCAGCCCGGGCGTGGCGAGCGGTGAGTTGACACCCGACGAGCTGGGCGCGCTACTGCACCTGGGCGCACAGGAGGGTGCGATCGACGCCGACGAGCAGCGCGTGCTCGGGCAGGTCATCGGGCTGTCGGGTTTGCGTGTGCGCGAGGTGATGACGCCGAGGGTGGATTTGTCGTGGCTGGAGGCGAGCGCGCCGCTTGCGGAGGTGCAGGAGATGGCGCGGGTGCAGGGGCTGACGAGGATACCGATCTGCCGGGGGTCGATCGATGATGAGGACGTGCTCGGGCTGCTGGACGTCAAGAAATACCTGGCCGCGGCGGCGGCGGGCAAACCCGTCGGCCTTGAGGAGTGCGTCGATCCCCCCTGCTATGCACCCGAGCGGGCGAGCCTGGACAAACTGCTCGAACTGATGCGCACACGCGGCGTGAAACTGGCGATCTGCGTCAACGAGCACGGGAGCGTTACCGGGGTGGTAAGCCTGCAAGACCTGGTGCGCCGCCTGGTTGCCGAGCTTGATCGGCAGGACGAAGAGAGCATTGCAGGCGGGCAGGTTCGGCAGGTGGGGGCCGGGGAGTGGGAGGTGCCCGGGCGGCTCTCTGTTGGCGCGTGGGCGGGTATGTTTGGTCTGAAGGCAGACAAGCGTGTGAGCACGGTTGCAGGTTTGATCTTTGCGAGGCTGGGGCGCACGCCGGAGGTTGGCGATAGCGTGGTCATCGGCAACGTGCGTCTGCGTGTTGCGCGTCTGGACGGGCGTGTGGTCGAGAGTGCATTCGTTGACCTTGTAACCGACGGTGCGCTGGCGGGGGGGGGTGCCTGAAGCCATGTTGCAGACGCTGACGGCCATCACGGCAAGCATCACGTGTGCGTTCGGTGCTGCGCTGGGCGCGCAGCCGCAGGCCGACGGGGGGCTTGAGCGCGTCGTCGAGCGGGCCTCGGGCGTGATGGGCGGGACGGAGATGCTCGGGTGGGTGTGCGTGGCGATCGTCGGGCTGATCGGTGCGGCGTTCTTTGCCGGTGGCGAGACGGGGCTGTATATGGTCAACCGTGTGCGACTTCGGCTGCGTGCGGGTCGGACCGACCCGCCGGACCACCTGGCCCGCGTGCTGGGCGGTGAGATCGAGAAGGCCGAGCGGACGCTGCCGGCGATGCTGATCGGCTTTAACCTCTTCTCGGCGTTGATGTCTCTTGGGCTGACGGCGGTTTTGGTGGACCTGGGTTACGGCAGCGCGGGGTTGATCTGGATCAACGTGCTGCTGGTAACACCCGTTACGTTCGTGCTTGCCGACACGCTGCCCAAGGAGGTTTTCCGTGCCGGGGCCGATGCGTTGACGTACCCGATCGCACCCGCGATCCGCGCGTGGCGGTTGCTGCTGACGTATACCGGCGTTCTGCCGCTGGTGCGTCTGCTGGCAGCGGGGCTGGCGCGGGCTCTCGCGCCGGGGCAGGCGGACGCGCCGGAGGCGACGCGGCAGCGCATCGCCGCGCTGCTGACGGAGGGTGCTCGGCACGGGGTCATCAGCCCTGCGCAGTTGACGCTGCTGGACCAGGCGTTTGCGCTGCGCGAGGCGCGGGTGGGCGATGAGATGGTGCCGTGGGCAAGGGCGTTTGTGATCGATGCCTCCTGGGGCAGGGCGCAGGTGATCGCGTTTATCCAGAAGCACCCGGCCAGCCGGTTCCCGCTTATCGGCGAGCGTGGTGCCGAGCGCGGGCTGGTGCTGGGGGTCGTTGAGCACCTGGACCTGTGCACGAGGCTCGAGAGCGGCCCAGGAACGACGCTGCGCGACCTGGCCAAGCCCGCGCCGGTGCTATCGCCGGAGATGCCTGTTCGGCGTGCGATGCAGGTGGTAACCGATGCGCGTGCGAAGTTGGCGATCGTCGTCAGCGGTACGCGGCCGGTGGGTATTGTTACGGTCAAGGACTTGATTGAGCCATTGACCGGTGAGTTTCGCGCGTGGTAGCGTGCGGGGGGCCGCCGCGCTGTTGATAGTCCATTATCGCGCCGCAGTAGCGCGGCAGAGGCGATCGGCGACGGCGTGCCAGACCGCTGTTTCCTCGGGCGTTTCACCCTCGGCCGGCGGGCGCTGGATGAGGATGAGTGCCGGGTTGGTGTCGTCGGCTGAGCGCATGGCCGCGTAGAGGCACGCGGCATATTGCAGCGCATCGTGCGGCATGGGGATCAACTCCCACGCGCCCTGCTCGGCCGCGACGCTGTGGCTGAGGACCACGACAGGGCCGCCGGCCTCTTCTGTGAACTCTTCGACCTCGTCCCACTCGTTAAAGAGAGCGGCCCGTGTGCGCGGGGCGTAGTGGCTGGCCAGAAGCCCGGGTGCATCCAGCGGTCGTGCCTGCGCACCGCCCATGTCTGCCGTGCCCGCGCTCGGCGCGGGCAGGGCCAGACCCGAGGCCATCGCCACCGAGCGCCGGAGAACCTCGGCGATTGCCTCGGGCCCGATCACGCCGGGGCGCAGGATCGTCGGCACGCCGGCCTGACCCCCGGCCAGCAGCAGCACGGTGCTCTCGATGCCCGTCGCGCACGCGCCGCCGTCGAGGGTCAGCACAACGTCCTCGGCGA
>JAJTGZ010000045.1 GCA_021299385.1 Phycisphaeraceae bacterium
AGCAAAGACTGGGAAACTCGGCTGCGCCACCCCCACTGGCCTGCGCGACGCCTCGCAATCCTCCAGCAGCATGAAGTACCCAAGCCAAGGCCTCAACGAGGGCTTGAACGCACCCTCCCGATACGCCGCCCAGATATCCGTCGCGCTCCCGAGCGACTCCTCCGTCCGGTTGTTGAAGTTGTTCCCGAACGATGGGCCAACCTGCGACTTGAACTCCACCGCAGCCAGCAGGTGCTCGCGGTGAACCACCACCAGGTCCCACTGTTTCTCTGCCCGGAACCACCCCGGCAGCTCCAGCCTCGAACCAGTACGCACACTCTCACCGGGAACCCCCGCCCCCACCAGCAGATCGCGCACGAGGGTGATGAAGGCGTCCATCTGCTTGCCCGCGGTAACCGCCGAGCGCGCACCCCGATCCTTGGCCTTGGCCCTGTTGCCACCCTTGCCGCCAATCTTCCCCCCGCCCTGCAGAGCGGACTGGCGCTGCCGGGTAGCCCAAAAATGCCGGACCGCTTCTTGCACCTGGTCTGGGCGCACGCTCATCAATCGAGCCTCCGAACGTGGATGTTGGCCTGCTGGTAGAGTTCCCCATTGAACTCGCCCATCCGCCGGCGTGCGATCTCGAAGTACGCTGGGTCGACCTCCATCCCGATGCTGTTGCGGCCCCAGCGCGCCGCCGCGAAACTTGTTGTTCCCGTGCCTAGGAACGGGTCGACCACCGTGTCGCCCACAAACGAGAACATGCGGATCAGCCGCTCGGCAAACGCGGCGGGGTATGGTGCCGGGTGCTTGGAGGTCGATTGCCCTGTTAGGTCCGTCCATATCTGCCGGAACCAGACTTGGTAACTCGCGGCGGGGATCAGGCTCAGCAGCCGCTCGCGCGGCGTCGGGCTGCGGTACCCGCCCGGCTTCCGCTGCATCAGCACATACTCGATGTCGTTCTTGACCACCGCGTTCGGCTCGTAGGGCTTGCCCAGGAAACCCGCACCACCGCCCTCGGCCTCGTAGTTGGCGTTGGCGATCTTGTGCCAGATGATCGGCGCAAGGTTGTCATACCCCATCTTCTTGCAGTGCTCCTGGATCGTCGCGTGCAGCGGCACCACCGTGTGCCGGCCGTTGTTCTTGCGGCGAGAGAGGCAGACATCACCGACATTGATAATCAGACGCCCCCCCGGCACCAGCGCCGAGAAACAGTTCGACCACACCTCGTCCAAAGACGCGATGAACTCGTCATAGTCCACCACATGCCCGAGCTGCCCGGCACCGTCGTTGTAACGCTTGAGCGTCCAGTAAGGTGGCGACGTCAGCACCAAATGCACGCTGCTGGGCTTGAGCCTGCTCCCAAGGCGGGCATCGCCCAGGATCAACTCGTGCGTCGTCGGCAGCTGCTGGATGCACCCCTCGATCCGCTTTACCGCCGCGGTGTCCTTGGCCAGCGCAGGGATGATCTCGTCAAGGTTCCCATCGCCGACAAAGTCCTGCACGATCCCCTCGTACGTTTCCACTGCAACCGCTGGCGTGCGTTCGGTCTGGCGCGAGATCGCGGTCATCTCCCCACTGTACGGCACGCGGACTACTCACCCCACCCCCAACCAACCCGCAAAAGAAAACGCCCGCCTGACCTCCTCGGCCTGGCGGGCGTGATATTCGACGGAAGACTCAGGTGGGCCGCCGTCATCCGTAACGGCGGGGGCTCTGAGGGGGGGTGGCGTCCGTGCCATCTTCCGCAGAAAGGCTGGTTTGTCGCCGTTGGCTAAGGGCTGCTCCCCGCCAACGGCCTGCATCCTCACGCGCTCTCGCCGGCGTGCTTTCTCTCGATCCGTTCGATCAAACTCGGCAACCTCCTAAAGCGTTCCATCTCCCGTGCGTTCCAGGCCGACTTGGCGTGCACCTCCAACCTATTGCGCACGCCCACGACCACTACATCCCGACCGACCCCGCTCATCTCCAGGTGCCTCTTGGGCAGGGCGACGCGCCCTTCGTTGTCCATCTCCAGCTGCACCGCGAGGCTGAAGAGCGTCAGTTCAAGTTCGCCCTCATCTTCGCCGGGCGTCAGTGAGTTGCCGTACTTGCTGGACAGGGCGCTGAAGGTGTTGAAGGTGTAGAGCCGGAGCGTCCCGATCTCCGTCGCCCCGGGCCAGGGCATGCAGACCCAGCACGGGCCGTCCGTGGCCTGGTCCCACGCGTTCCGGTACCGCGCCGGCACCGCCAAACGCCCCTTGGCGTCGATCGGATGCTCGGAATGGCCGGTGAAAAGCACGCATGGTCCCCGCTGGTCTGCACTGCTCGCAGGTCGATCTCTCTGGGCAGTTGTGGGATTATGCCCCACTCTGCCCCACAATGCAAGCAAAGTAACGGATTCGACAACTTACTCACGCTTATCCACCGACTATCCACATCATTTTTCTGCGCACAACCCTATCAAAATACAAATAAAATCACCCTGCCCCGAGGTTCACCGGCTTTCGACCACTCCCAACACTTCAGCCGGGCGTTTGTCTCTCTAAAGTCCCACAATGCCCACCACCACCACACCCACCCACCCCAGGTGGGCCGCCAATACCCTCGGCCTCGACTACACCCGTGATGCCCAGCGCCTCGGCCCACCACCCGTCCCGATCATCGACGTGCACACCCACATCCACGGGCACGCCGCCGCCGCCCTCTATGACAAGGCCCGCACGCTCTTTGGCGTCCGCCGAACGTACACCATGACGCAGATACCGATGGCCCAAGAGGTCCGCGCGGTGCTCGGCGATTCCGTCCGCTTCATCGCCATGCCCCACTTCTCGGCCGACGACAAGCAGGACGCCCACCGCGCCGGCTACCTGCGCGTGATCGAACGCTTCCACTCTGAGTTCGGCGCACGCATGGCCAAACTCTGGTGCTCCCCGGCCCTGCGCGACTTCCTCCCCCCAGGCCAAGGCCACGGCGCCACCGACCTAGCCGACGTCGACTCCCCCTGGCGCCGCGAGCACGCACGCGTCGCCACTGGCCTCGGGATGATGCTCATGGTCCACGTTGCCGACCCGGACACCTGGTTTGCCACCAAGTACCGCGACGGGGGCCTCTACGGCACCAAGAGCCACCACTACGTTGGCCTCCGCCGGATGCTCGACCTGTTTCCTGTCCCCTGGATCGCCGCGCACATGGGTGGGTGGCCCGAGGACCTCGGGTTCCTCGACCATCTCCTCGAAGCGCACCGGAACCTGCACCTGGACACCAGCGCGACCAAGTGGATCGTCCGCGAACTGAGCCGGCATCCGCGCGACGAGGTCGTCGCCTTCCTTTGGAAACACAAGGGCCGCATCCTCTTCGGCACCGACCTGGTAACGCTCGACGACCAACTCTCCACCGCCAAGAGTGGCATCAGCCGGATGGGCGATCTCTCAAACTCACCGGCCCAGGCCTTTGACCTTTACTGCTCCCGCCACTGGGCCTTGCGGACGATGTTCGAGACCGACTACGACGGCCCCAGCCCAATCGCCGACCCGGACTTGATGATGGTCAACCCCAAGGCCTACAACGCCGAGAGCACCCCGAGGCTGCAAGGCCTCTCACTCCCACGCGACCTGCTCATCGAACTCTACAGCGGCGCGGCGACAAGGCTAGTCGAGGCGTGGTGGGACCAGCACGCATAGGCGGGAAGCGATGAGCGATGAGTGGGGGGAGTAGAAAAGTGGCAAAGGTTCAGAGTGACAAAGGTGCACAGTGGTGCTGGCCCTGGAACTTTATCGCTTTGCCACTTTGCCACTTTCCCACTCCGTCACTATGCCACTATGCCACTTTGCCACTTTGTCACTCTGAACCTTTGCCACTTTCGCTACTCGCCCCGCGCCTTTGGGTTTCTGTGCGCCCATGAGCCAACCCCACCCCTGCAACTCCGTCCTCTAAGTGAATCCCCTTCCTGGTTCTCCGGGCCTCGGGAGTAAAACCCCCGATTGCCAACACCCCACTGTTCGCTAAGAATGGGCCATGATTAACCTCACCCGTCTGACAACACTCGCCTTGGCTTTGCTCACGCTCTCCACCCCCGCGCACGCGCAGTTTACATATGTCATCGACGACGGCTCGGGTGGCTCGGCCGGGCCGGCGCCGGGCACCACCGGGCCGTTTGTCTGGGGGAACGTCTTTAGCGTCCAGGGCGATTATGCCGTCATCACCTCGATCAGCGTCGCCCTCGGCGCGGGCTTTCCAGCCGGGCAGTCGCTGGACGTGCTGCTCTATCAAGACCCGAACGCCGACGGCGACCCGCGCGACGCCGTGCTGCTGACCTGTGCCCGCACCACCACCCCGATCACCGGGCAGTCCAACGCCTTTACGCTGGTGCCCATTACACCCACCCGAGTACAAGGCCAGTTCTTTGCCGCAGCCCGCGCCACACTGGGCACCACACGCAACTACGCCCGCACCGACCCGCAATCACGCGGCATGGGCACCTGGCTCTTCTGGGGCGGCGCGTTCGACGGCACAAACCTCGCCTCGTCCGCCACTGCTGCCAACTACATCAACCTTGCCACCGTTATGGTCCGCGCCGACGCGACCAACGTCCTGCCCTGCCTGGCCGACGTCGCCGGCCCGGGCCAGACGATCGGCCCCGACGGGCAGACCACCGCCGACGACATCATCGTCTACCTCAACTGGTTCTTCGCCGGCGACCAACGCGCCAACATCGCTGGCCCAGGCCAATCCGGCTGCCCCGACGCGGACCTCACGGCCGACGACATCATCGTCTTCCTCAACCGCTTCTTCGCCTGCTGACCTGTCCGCAGCGTGTTGCGGGTTAGAAACCCTCCCCGCTGCACCCGGCCCGCCCGCCAAAGCGGGCCAACCATCACCCGATGGACCTGGCCCTTTCACCCTATCACCTCACGACGCTCGAGCCCGCCGCGATGTCGGCGTTCCTCCTCGCTCGCCGGGTGGTGACGATCCTGCCCGTCCCCCCCGGCGGGGAGACGCGCCCGGCCCTTCGAGCGGCTTTGTCGCACTGCCCGCGCTACCGCCGACTGCTCACGTCCTGGCTCGAACTCGCGCCCCTCTTCGACGCCGGGGTCATCACCACGCTGGCCGATGGGCACGACGCCATGCTCGACGCCCGCGCCGCCTCCGCTCGCATCGACTCTGTGCGCGTCTACGAACCCCTCCGCGCACTCTTGCACGACGACGCCATCGCCACCACCGACGACGCGCTGGACGCCTTTAGCGCCGACCTGCTCAAAGGTGGCCCAGACCCAGGCCTGGCCCTGCCCGTTGTCGCAGGCCTGGACGCCCTGGCCGCCCGCATGGGGTTGATCGCCGTGCGCGCTGGGCCGACCCCAGCCCGGAACGGTCAGGCCCCCGGCAGCCTCGCCCAGCAGGCCGAGGCACAGCTGGGACGCACTCTCCTGACCCTGGGCCTGCCGATCCTCTCCCAGGCCAGCGCACGCACCATCCTCCGCGCCCGCTTGGCCCTGGCCCAGCCGCTGCAAGCCCTGCACCGCGCGATCGACGCGGTCATACGCGCCAGCACCAGCGCACCAACACAGCAAAGCTCCATTGCAGCCCCATTGATCTCGGCCGCACGCGCCGCAGGCTCGGCATACACCCAGGCCTTCCAAACCCACGCCGCCGGGCAGGTCAACAAGGACGACGACCGCCGAAAGCGTGTAACCGAAATCTTCGCCTCGGTGCAACTGCGTGCGGTGCCTGCCGAGAGCGCGCTGATCGCCGCCCTCTCCGCCGCCACGCGCGCCGGCACACCCCCCGCACGCGGCACACCCCAGCGCCCACCATCCACCAGCGCGCCCAACACGACCCCGGCCCAACTCTTCACCCTCGTCGTCGCTCCCACCACCATCACCCTCGCACCACCCATCGCCACCACCACCCCCGCGCGCACGCTCAACCCCGGCAGGGCTCGACCATGACCAACCGCCTCGCCGACGAGTCCAGCCCCTACCTCCTCCAGCACGCGCACAACCCCGTGCACTGGCAACCCTGGGACGCACGCGCTATTGAAGATGCACGCTCGCGCAACGTACCCATCTTCCTCTCCATCGGCTACAGCACCTGCTACTGGTGCCACGTCATGGAGCGCGAGTGCTTCGAGAACCCCGCCATCGCCAGGCAGATGAACGATCACTTTGTCTGCATCAAGGTCGACCGCGAAGAGCGCCCCGACCTTGACGACGCCTACATGGCCGCCGTGCAGATGCTCACAGGCCACGGCGGCTGGCCCATGAGCGTCTTTATCGACCCGCGCACGCTCAGCCCATTCTGGGCCGGCACCTACTTCCCACCCGCGCCCGCCCGCGGCATGCCGAGTTTCCCGCAGGTGCTCGAGCGCATGAGCGGCGCCTACAAACTCCGCCCCGGCGAGGTCGCCAAGCAGGCACAGGCCGTCGCCGACGCCGTCGCCGAGCGCCTCGCCCCCAACGCGCACCCTGTCGCGATCGGTCCAGAGCAGGTCGGCATGGCCGTGCAGACGCTGCTGACGATTTTCGACCGCGCCGATGGTGGCTTCGGGCGCGCCCCCAAGTTCCCCCAGCCCGTCTACGCCGAGCTCCTGCTGGCCGTCCGCGGGCACCTGAGCGACCCAGGCCAGCAGGCCGCCGTGGACCACGCCCTGACGATGACCCTCGACCGCATGGCCCTGGGCGGCATCTTCGACCACGTTGCCGGGGGCTTCCACCGCTACAGCGTCGACGCCTACTGGCTCGTGCCACACTTTGAGAAGATGCTCTACGACAACGCCCAACTCTTGAGCGTCTATGCCCAGGCCAGCGCACACTACAACGACCCGTTCTACGCCCACACCGCCCGCCGAACTGCGGACTATGTGCTCACCGAGATGCTCCAGCCCAGCCGCGCATTCAGCACGGCCCAAGACGCCGAGGTCGGCGGCCGAGAGGGCCAAAACTACCTCTGGACCCCCGAGCAGATCCGCGACGCCCTCCCGCCCGACGACGCCACACTCGCCCTCGACATCTTCGGCCTCAACTCAGGGACCAACTTCACCGACCCCCACCACCCCAACGCCCCCGCCAGCAACGTCCTGCACCTGAGCGCCCGGCCCTCGGCCCACGCCGTGCGCCTGGGCATGAGCGCCGAGCAGTTGCAACACCGCCTCGACGCGATCAACGCCAACCTCTATGCCGTGCGCCAACAGCGCCCGCAGCCCCGCCTCGATGACAAGGTGCTGACGAGTTGGAACGGGCTGATGATTGCCGCCCTCGCCCGAGCAGGCCGCCTGCTCAGCCAGCCGCGTTACCACGCCGCCGCCGCCAAGGCCGCCGACTGGCTCCTGGCCCACCACACGCACCCGACCCTCGGCCTCATCCGCACCAGCCGAGCACTCGGCAATGGTGCCCACGCAACCCCCGGCCCCACCATCGCGGCGGGCCTGGAAGACTTCGCCATGTTCGCCGAGGGCCTCCTGGAACTCGCACGCACCGATGCCCGCTTCCTTACACCCGCCCGCGCACTCCTCGACGACGCCCTCTCGCGTTTCGCCGACGGCAAGGGCAACCACCTGGACGCCCAACCCCAGCCCGGCCAGCCACCACTGTTCATCACACCCCGAAGCACCTACGACGGCGCGATCCCCTCGGGCAACTCCGCCCTTGCCAACGCCCTGCTCACCCTCGCCGACATCACCGGCGAACACCCCCCCCGCGAACACGCCGCGGCGGTCCTGACCTCGATCAGCCACGCGGTTGCCGAGTCCCCCATCGCCACGGCCAACAGCACCCGCGCGCTCCTGCGCCTGCTGACAAGCGACGAGGGCACACTGCACAAGGCACAGCAGCGCGCCGGTGCCGTGGCTCACCAAAACCCCCTACCAGATGACCTGGGCATCCAGGTCCACGCCTCCGCCGACGAGGTCATACTCACCCCCGACCAACCCGCCGAGATGCACCTGCGCATCGTCATCCCACCGGGCCTGCACATCAACGACGCCTACGCCGGCGACGACTCGGCCGGCACCCTCACACCCCTGCGCGTCGCAGTCACAGGCGGCACCGGCGTCGCCGTTTATGCCGACTATCCAAAGGGCAGCAAGGCACCCGCACGCGACCGAACCCCCGGCATCCACGAAGGCACCATCGACCTGCCCATCGCCCTCGAACTCACCGGCGATTGGACCGGACACCCCGCACTCGCCGTGACCTTCCAACCCTGCACCAACAACGCCTGCCTGCTGCCGCAGCAGATCACACTCGACGTCCACCTGACCAAGCCCTAGCCCAAGACCGGTTTCTGATTTTCCTCAACCTATCCCCCTGTGTGGAGGGGCATCTCTTTGTCTTCAACTCCTCCGCCGAAGGGATGGGCAGGGGTGGGGTTCGCACACAAAAACAGCCACGCAAAAAGATGTTCGCGGAGGGGGCGGAGGTAAGCGAAGGAACGCGGCGTAAATACCAAGGTTGATGCTTACTGCCACCAAAACCACTCTCAAAAACTTTGCCACTTTGCCACTCTGCCACTATCCCCCTACCCCTCCGCCCTCTGAGTAGATCCCCCTCAGGGCCCTCTGGGAGCTCTTGGAGTCAAACGCCTTTCCCTCCCCAACCCGAATGCCGAACTACCCCCAGTTACACCGAGTATTGTTCAATCTCTCGCACCGCAACTGTCTACCGCCGCACCGGAGCCGAGCATGAACTTTGTCGCCCTCAAGATGCTCGTCGGCGACCGTGGCAAGTACTTCGGCATCGTCCTGGGCATCGCCTTTGCCGCCATGCTCATCACCCAGCAGAGTTCCATCTTCGTCGGGTTGATGACCCGCACCTTCGGCTTCATCACCGACACGGGCTACCCCGACATCTGGGTCATGGACCCCAAGGTTCAGTTCATCGACGACACCAAGCCCATGCAGGACATCCGCCTCTACCGCGTCCGTGGCGTCGAGGGGGTCCGCTCCGCCGTGCCGCTCTACAAAGGCATCCTCCGCGCACGCCTGCCCAACGGGACATTCCAGAACTGCAACGTCATCGGCCTCGACGACGCCACCCTCACCGGGGGCCCACCGAAGATGATCCAGGGTGAGATCGCCTATCTTCGCCGGGCCGACGGGGTCATCGTCGACAAGGTCGGCGCCGAGGGCAGACTCGCACGACCCGTTTTGGACGACCAGGGCAAGCCCGTCCTAGACGAACAGGGCAAGCCCCTGCCCCCCATCCCCCTCAAAGTCGGCGACGTGCTGGAAATCAACGACAAACGCGCCATCGTCGTGGGCATCTGCCAGGTCCAGCGCACCTTCCAGAGCCAGCCGGTGATCTACACCACCTACTCCCGCGCGATCAACTTTGCCCCGCGCGAACGCCGGCTGATGAGCTTCATTTGCGTCGACGCCGCCACCAACGCCAACGACCCCCAAACCCCAGAGGCCAAAGCCGCAAACATCCAGGCACTCTGCGACCGCATCGAGCAGCGTACAGGCCTGCTCGCCCTCCCGGGCAAGGCCTTCAGCTGGAAGACCGTGATGTACTTCATCAAGTTCACCGGCATCCCGATCAACTTCGGCATCGCCGTCGTCCTCGGCTTCCTCGTCGGGACCGCCATCGCCGGGCAGACTTTTTATCAGTTCACCAGCGACAACATCAAGCAGTTCGGCGCAATTAAAGCCATGGGCACCAGCAACTCCCGCCTCCTGGGCATGATCGTCCTCCAAGCCGTCGTCGTCGGCCTCGTCGGCTATGGCCTGGGCATCGGCGCAGCCGCCGGGTTCGGGTACATCACCAAAGGGAGCGAACTGGCCTTCAGGCTCCTTCCCGAAACCCTCCTGGTTACAGGCGTCGCCATCGCCCTCATCTGCGTCCTGGCCAGCATGCTGGCGCTCGTCAAGGTCGTCCGCGTTGAGCCTGCGATCGTCTTCAAATAGGATAGCACCATTACTTCGACTGTATTTTGCGCCAACACATGGACTGCATATCCAGTACGATCGAATACTTTTACTGCAACTTAGACGCAATATCGACAAAATTCCAAAAAATGATTACTGTTCATTGGCTTTTGGTCATTCATTGAATATACTTCATCCGATCTCCGACGATCATTCAATGAACACTGTTGATAGAAGAGCCCGTGAACGACTGGACGTGCAGGAGAAGATCCTCGGTGCCGCGCGCGAGCTTTTCATCGAGCGTGGCTACCAAGCCGTGACGATGCGGCAGATCGCCGACGCCATCGAGTACACCCCCGGGGCGATCTACGTCTACTTCAAGGACAAGCAAGAACTCATGCTCGCCCTCTGCCGGCATGACTTTGCCAGCTTCGAGCAAGCCCTGCACGACATCGCACGCGATGAACCCAACCCGCTGGCCAAGATCAACAAAATGGGGGAGGCCTACCTGCACTTTGCCCACACCCACCCCAGGCACTATGAACTGATGTTTATGACCAAGTTCCCCCCCGGGGTGCAACTCTCCCCCGAGGAGATCGCCCGCCTGCAAGACCCGAACGTCAACGCCTATGCCTTCTTGGCTCAGTGTGTGCACCAGGCGATGAGCCAGGGTCTCTTTCGTTCCGAACTTACAGACCCGCTGCTGGTTACACAGACCCTCTGGGCCGGGATGCACGGCGTCGCGACCATCGGGATCACCTTTGCCGAGGACCCCACCCTCCAACTCGTTAAGCCGCACCACAAGGCCTCCGCTGAGATGCGCCGCACGCTTCTGCTCGGGCTGGTGCGCGATCCGAGCCTCGTTGCACCCTTGTTCGCGCATGCGCGCGGCCCGGGTGGTGCACTATGACGCGTGTCGCCTTGCAGATGCTCTTTGGGGACAAGATGAAGTTCTTTGCCCTGATCATCGGCCTGACGTTCTCGGCCATGATGATCGCCCAGCAGGCCTCGATCTTTACCGGCTATGCCGGCCGTTCCGGGGCGTGGATACGCGACACCTCGCAAGGGGACTTGTGGGTCATCGACCCGCAGATGGAGGTCTTCATCGACCAGAAACGCATGACCAACACGCAGCTGCAGCGTGTGCGCTCCGTCGATGGCGTGGCCTGGGCGACGCAGGTCTTTAGTGGCTTCCTCAACGCCCGCCTACCCGACGGGACGATCCAGGCGGTGCGCGTGGTGGGCCTTGACGACGCGACGCTCATGGGCGGCCCGCCGAGGATGGTGCACGGGACATTGGCGGACCTGCGCCGCGACAGGGGGATCATCGTCAACTCCAACGACCTTGGGAATCTCCTCAAGCCCAGGCGCAAGCCCGGCTCGCCCGAGCTTGGCGTCGGCGACCGATTGGACATCAACGACAACGAGGTGGAGATCGTTGGGGTCTACTCCAAATCCGCCGAGTTTTTCTGGGAGCCCGTGGTTTATACCACCTTCAGCAGGGCGCTGACGCTGGCACCACCCGAGCGCAAGTTGACGCAATTTATCATGGTCAAGGCCCAGCCCGGGCAGGACCTGGCTCAGTTGCAGAGCCGGATCAACGCCGCGACGGGCCTCGCGGCGCACACCGGGGCGGAGTTTGCGTGGCTGACGACGCGCTACATCCTTATCCAGACGGGCATTTTGATCAACTTTGGCATCACCATCGCGCTGGGGTTTGTCATTGGGGTGCTCGTCTCGGGGCTGCTGCTCTACAGCTTTGTGCTCGAGAACACCAAAAACTTTGCGGCCCTCAAGGCGATGGGCGCGGGGAACCTGACGCTGACGACGATGGTGCTGGTGCAGGCGGGCGCCGCGGGGGTGATCGGGTTTGGGCTGGGGGTGGGGGTGGCGGGGGTGACGGGGCTGGTGATCAGCGACTCGGGGTCGCTGGCCTTCCAGATGTCCTGGCATGTGCCGGTCTTTACGGGTGTGGCGATCTTGATCTGCTGCTGCGTAGCGGCCGTAGTGAGCCTTGGGCGCGTGCTCAGGCTGGAGTTGTCGCAGGTTTTCAAGGCATAGCGTCTGGCAGGGGATAGTTTGCACCATGAGCACGGCAACGAGCAACCAAAACATCGCCACACGCCCAGGCCCCGTGGGCCTGGCGGTGCACTGCAAGGGCGTTACCAAGCACTTCGGCAAGGGGGACAGCAAGGTGCTGGCGTTGCGCGGGGTGGACCTGGATATCAAGTATGGCGAGCTGATGATGCTTGTCGGCCCGTCGGGGTGCGGCAAGACAACGCTCATCAGCGTGATCGCGGGCATCCTCGACCGCGACGCCGGGGAGTGCACGGTCTTCGGGGCCGACTTTGCGAACCTCAGCGGCGGGGCGCGGACAAAGTGGCGTGGGGCGAACATCGGGTTTGTCTTTCAGCAGTTCAACCTGCTGCCGACGCTGACGGCGGCGGAGAACGTGGCCGTGCCGTTGATGATCCTCGGTGAGGGCCGGCACGCGGCGGTGAAGCGGGCGTATGACGTGCTGGCGACGGTGGGGCTGGCTGACCGTGGCAAGAGCCTGCCGAGCCAGCTCTCCGGCGGTCAGCAGCAGCGTGTGGCGATCGCGCGGGCGTTGATCCACCAGCCGAGGTTGATCGTCTGCGATGAGCCGACGAGCGCGCTGGACGCGGTAACGGGCCATACGGTCATGCGTCTGCTCAAGGGTGTGGCGATGGCGCAGGACCGCGCGCTGGTGATCGTTACGCACGACGCGCGCATCTTTGGGTTTGCCGATCGTGTCGCGAGTATGAACGACGGATCGGTGGTGAGCGTTGGGACACCGGCGGAGTTGGAGGCGGTCCACAGGCACTAGCCACCGGCCTTGCCGCCGGTGTGGTGGCAGGCGAGGGTGGGTTTTGTGAGGATTTTCTATGTTTATTCGCAGCATTGTGATACCTGTGTTGGCGTTGGCGGGTGTGGGTCTGGCGGCCTACACGGCGGTGCGGAGCAACCAGCCGGTGGTGCCGGCGCAGCCTGTTGCGCCGCCGGCGGTCAGCCCGTTTGCCGGTCAGGTGGCCGGGGCGGGCATCGTGGAGGCGAGCACGCAGAACATCGCCATCGGGACCAACGTGCCGGGGGTGGTTACGCGTGTGTTTGTGAAGGTGGGCGACGTGGTGGTGGCGGGGACGCCGTTGTTTGCGATTGACGACCGCTCGCTGAAAGCGGAGCTGATGCAGCGTGAGGCGGACTTGCTCTCTAAGCGTGCGGGGTTGCGTGAGGTAGAGTTGAAGTTGGTCCAGCAAAGGGGCGTGCCGCGCGCGGAGGACCTGCCGCCGGTGGAGTCTCGCCTTGCGGAGTTGCGTGCGCTGCGTGAGGACGCGCAGAACCAGTTGGACAACGCCACGAGCGTGAGCGCGACGCCGGGTGCGATCAGCACCGAGGAGATGAACCGTCGCAAGTGGGCGGTGGTGGCATCGCAGGCGCGTGTGGTTACGGTCGAGGCGGAGTTGGCCAGGCTCAAGGCGGGGACGTGGCAGCCTGATATGGACATCACCCGTGCGCAGATCGACAGCGCCAAGGCCGGGGTTGCGGCGGCGGAGGCCGGGGTTGCGGCGGTGCAGACGGAGATCGAGCGATTGACGGTCAAGGCCCCTCTTGACGGGCAGGTTTTGCAGGTGAACGTGCGTGCAGGGGAGTTTGCGCAGGCCGGCGCACTGAGCGTGCCGCTGATGCTCTTTGGGCAGACGCAGACGCTGCACGTGCGGGTGGATGTTGATGAGAACGACGCGTGGCGTATCAGGCCCGAGGCGCGGGCGCGTGCGAGCCTGCGTGGGAACAGCGCGTTGAGCACGGACGTTGCGTTTGTGCGGATCGAGCCGTATGTTGTGCCTAAGCGGTCGCTGACGGGTGATAGTTCCGAGCGTGTCGATACGCGGGTGCTGCAGATACTTTATTCGTTCCCTCGTGGAGCGATCCCTGTGTTTGTGGGCCAGCAGATGGACGTGTTCATCGAGGCGGGTGCGGCGGACGCATCGACCAGGGGGAAATAGTTGGTGCGGGCGTGGTTGGAGTGTGGTGGAAGTGGTGTGTTGGCAAACGCGGCGGGGCTGCGGGAAAGCGGAGGCACAGTGGGTAGGACGAAGAAGTTGGCGCATGGGGGTTTGGTTGTGAGCGTGTCGGCGTTGGTGCTGCTGTCGGGTTGCAAGGCCGTGGGGCCGGACTATGCCCAGCCGGAGTTGGCATTGCCGGCGGGTTGGTCAAGCCCGCTTCCGCCGCCGAGTGCTGAGCAGGTGGAGCTTGCGCGCTGGTGGGGGCAGTTTAATGATTCGACGCTGAGCGGTCTGGTCGAGCGTGCATTGGCCGGGAGCAAGGACTTGCAGTTGGCGCAAGCGCGCGTGCGTGAGGCTCGTGCGGCACGCGGGGTGGTGGCGGCCAACGACAAGCCGAGCGTGAACGCCGGGGGTGGGTACGAGCGGTTCACGCAGAGCGAGAACACCGGGGCGATCCCCCAGGGTGATTACGGCAGCGGGCGGGACCTCTACCAGGGCGGGTTTGACGCGAGCTGGGAGCTGGACGTGTTCGGTCGTGTTCGCCGGCAGGTGGAGGCGGCGGACGCGGACATTGCAAGTGCCGAGTGGGGGCTGCGGGATGTGCGCGTCTCTCTGGTGGCGGAGGTGGCGCGGAACTATGTCGATCTGCGGACGTTCCAGGAGCGTCTGGTGATCGCGGCACAGAACGTGCAGACCCAGAAGGAGACGGTGGTCCTGACGGAGAACCGCCTGCGGGCGGGGTTGACGAGCGAGCTGGACGTAACACGGGCGCGTTCGCAGTTGGCGACGACGCAGGCGATTATTCCTGGGCTGGTTACGGGCGCGCGACAGGCGATTTATATCTTGAGCGTGCTGACGGGTCAGTCGCCTGGGGCGTTGGTGGCCGAGTTGGAGTTGGCGGGGCCGATCCCGGGTGTGCCTG
Organism: Phycisphaeraceae bacterium; assembly: GCA_021299385.1. GTDB lineage: Bacteria > Planctomycetota > Phycisphaerae > Phycisphaerales > UBA1924 > JAJTGZ01. The sequence goes on from JAJTGZ010000045.1 coordinate 14,768, forward strand.
CGGGTTTGCCGGTGGGTGTGCCGGCGGAGGTGGTGCGTCGGCGTGCGGACGTTCGCCAGGCCGAGCGTGAGCTGGCGGGAGCGACGGCGCGGATCGGTGTGGCGACGGCGGACTTGTACCCGAGTTTCTCGATCAAGGGCGCGATCGGACTAGCGAGCAGCCAGGTGGGGACGTTCTTTGAGGGCAACAGCCGGTATTGGTCGATCGCGCCGGGTGTGAGCTGGAACGTGCTGGACTTTGGTCGCACGCGTGGGTTGATCGATGTGCAGGAGGCGCGGACGGCCGGTGCGCTGGCGGTCTATGAGCAGAGCGTGCTGGTGGCGTTGCGTGAAGTAGACACGGCGGTGATCGGGTTCATGCAGCAGCAGTTGCAGACGGCATCACTGAAGGAAGCCGAGTCGGCGCAGGCGCGTGCGGTGGAGCTGGCGACGAAACTCTACCGCGAGGGCTTGACGGATTTTATTAGCGTGCTGGACACGGAGCGGAACCTGTTTGTCCTGCAGGACCAAGCGGCCGAGAGCCGGGGGAAGGTAACGCTGCGGCTGATTGAACTGTATAAGAGCCTCGGTGGTGGTTGGGAGGAGCCGGCTGCGGAGGCGGGGACTGCCGAGCCGGGGTCGGGGGCGGGTGAGCATGGTGGTGCGCCGACGGGCAAGTGAAGCGGTGCGCGTGGCCTGGGGCTGGGCGGCGTCGCTATGCTTGGGCATGACATCGGCGTTGGGCATGGTCAACAAGAAGCTTGGCTCATCGGTGCAGACTGCCGGGTGGCTCGTTGTTGTTGAGCCGGAGTATGCGGCGGACCGCTCGGACCCGGAGGGGAGGCGGTTTGTGTTTGTCTACCGCATCCAGGTGACCAACATCAGCGGGGTGGCAGCGACGCTGCGTCGGCGCAGGTGGCTGGTGGTGGACGCGGCGGGGAGGCGGACGGAGGTCGAGGGTGAGGGCGTGGTGGGGCAGCAGCCGAGGCTGGCCCCTGGGCAGACGTTTAACTATTCGAGTTTCACGCCGATCGAGACGGCGTGGGGGACGATGGAGGGGAGTTACCAGTTAGAGACCGACGAGGGTGGGGTCTTTGAGATCGCGGTGGGGCGTTTTTATCTGGTTGCGCCGACGGGTCGGACGGCGATGCCGGGATGAGGGGCGGAAGTGTGCTGGGGGAAAAGACAGTTCACCACAGAGACAGAGAGGCACAGAGCACAGAAATGCAGGGGTTGTGCAGATACAAGCAGAATTAAATCATCTGCCTTTCTCTGTGCCTCGGTGCCTCTGTGGTGAGATGCATTTGCTTTGAGGGTTGGGAATCTGCATCACCACTATCAGGGCTTTGGTTGCAGGTCGGCCGGTGGGGCTTTGGCGCTGGCGCGGGCGGCGAGGGTGAGCATGTTTCGGAACTCTGGGGTGTCGTCCATCGGCAGGACGTGCTGGATGATGGCTTGGGCGCGGGCGGGTTTGGGGGATGGGTCGTTGGGGGCGGGCAGGACCCAGGCGTACCGCCGGGCTGCTTCGAGGCGAGCGAGCCAGCGGTAGAAGTCGATCAGCTCGGCGTGGGTGGTTTGGTCCTTGCGGGCCTGGAGGTTGTTGGCGCGGTTGAGGAAGCGGACGGGGGCACGCCAGGGGTCTGAGGCGTTCTGGGTCGGGTCGTTGAAGTGGCAGAGGGGAAGGAGGCGCTCGTGAGCCTCGGCGTCGTCGGGTGGGATGATGGCTTTGGCGTCGTCGCGGGCGAGGGATGCGTCGTAGAACTCGAGGTTGTGCAGGTGGTCTTCGATGACCCGGTTGAGGATGAGGTATTCGTAGATGCTTGCGTAGGTGCGCAGGTCTGTGCGGCGGGCCTGGGCGTCGCGCAGTGCGCGGAAGTGCGTGGCGACGGGTGGGTTGGCCTTGGCGAGCGCGTGCATCTCGGCGGCGATGGTGCTCAGGCGGGTGGGGGTGAAGGCGGGGTTGGCGGCGTCGCCTGCTTCCCAGAGCCAGGTGTAGATAGCCGCGGCGTGGAGGGGGCGGGACTTGAAGTTAGCGCGGGCCTCGGCAAGGACTGCGAGGATGTCGGCGGGTTTGGCGGGGTCGGGTGCGAAGGGTTCGATGCGGTCTTTGCCCGTGCCGGTGCCGGTGGTGTGCAGGGGGGGTGGGAGTTGGAGTTTGACCTGCTGGGCGGCGCGGGTGTTGTCGTCGGCGAAGGATTTCGCGTTGTCGAGTTGGGAGGTTTGGACGGACCAGTTAAGGCGCTGGGCGAGGGCGAGTGAGCCGGCGAGGGTTTCGGGTGGGGCTTTTCGGCTGGGGTTGTGGGGGGCGACGATGGGCACCGGCTTGCCGTCGATGAGCAGGAGAGGGTCGAGGCCTGGCTGCATCGGCATGCCGGCTTGGATGAGCTCGACGATGAGGGGCTGGTCGGTGATGTCGATGACCAGGGCGTGGCGGTCGAGCCAGGCCTGGGTGGGGATCGAGGCGAGCATCGCGCGGTTGGCTTTGACGTTTGATTGCGAGTTGCTGTAGGTTACGACGAGCACCCGGCGTTGGGCTCGGGCGGTGTCGAGCGCCTGCTGGAAGGTGGCGCGGGCGGCGGCGGTTTTTTCTTCTGGCGTTTGGCGGGCAGTGGGTGGGGTTGTGGGGGGCTGGGCGAGGGCGGGGGGGAGGATGGTGCCGAGGGTGAGGATCGCGGTGAGGGCGCGGGTGCGGAGGGGTGTGGGCATGGGGGATTATTCGCGGGGTGGGGGGGAGAAACTTTACTCCAGAGGCCCGGAGGATCCAGAGGGGAATCACTCAGAGGACGGAGGTGTGGAGGATTTCAGAGAGGTGTTGGGGGATGTGGGGAGGAGTTTTTTAATCTGTGGTGTGGGTGTTCAAAACTTGCTGCGGAGGAGTTTTACCACAGAGGCGCAGAGGCACTGAGAAAGCAGGAGCTTGGATCGGTTGCTTGTTGACCCATCCCTGCATTCTTTGTGCCTCTGTGGTAAAAAAGTTTTATCGAATTGTTAGAACTTACCAACCCCACCCCTGCCCCTCCCCGCCAGAACGTTCTGGGGGAGGGGTTCAAGGCCGATGCCTGGCTTGGCTGGCTTTGCTGCGGGCGGCGAGGCGGGCGAGGGTTTGGTTGGCGTCGGATTCGACGGCACGGGCTTGGGTTTCGCGGCCGAGGGCGCGGAGGAGCTCGGCGTGGCGGGCGAAGAGTTCTTTGCGGGGTGCGCGGGCTTGGGCGCGCTTGATCTCGTCGATCTCCAGTTCGCGGGCGCGTGTGAGGGCCGTGGCGGACTCGTCCCGGCGGCCCATTGCGCTGGTCAGTTCGGCGAGTTTGTACCAACGGGGCATCGTTGGGTCGTGCTCGGCGGCTTGGGTGAGGAGTTTGAGGGCCTCGTCTGCGCTGTTGAGTTGCAGGAGCATGCCGGCGAGGTCTTCTTGGAGGTCCGGTGAGGTTGGGCGCTGCACGAGGCCCTGGCGGAGGATGGTGACGCCGGCGGGGAT
>JAJTGZ010000093.1 GCA_021299385.1 Phycisphaeraceae bacterium
GGGAAGTGAACCCGAATATCCACCTGAAATGCACAAGAGGTTCGCGGAGGGGGAGGTTGATGGGGTGCAGGGGTGCAGTGGTGTAGGTGCATAGTGGCAAAGTGGCAAAGTGGCAAAGGTTCAAGGTGTGGCCTTGCTCGGCGTATTGCCTTGCTCATGGTCTCTTGAACCATGCCTCTGTCTTACTCCGCGTCCCTACGCCAACCTCCGCCCCCTCCGCGAACCTCTTCTCTTACCGAGATTCTCTTCCACACCCAGGCACCACTAAACTGCAATATGCCCCCAGCCGACGAATCTTCTCTCATCATCCGCAACGCCCGCGTCGTTACCTTGGCCAAAGATGGCCGGCCTTCACCCAAGCCCCTGCGTGGCGAGGATCTTGGCGAGTTGCACGTCATCGAGCGGGCCGATGTGCATATCGCGGGTGGGAAGATCACAGAGGTCAAGAAACTCCTCCCCAAGTCCCGCCCCCGCGCGGCCGTTCCCGGCGTCAGCGAGATCGATGCGCAGGGGCGCGTGCTTATGCCCGGCTTTGTCGATGCCCACACGCACACCTGCTGGGCCGGCACGCGGCTAGATGAGTGGGACCAGCAACGCAGGGGGGTGCCCTATCTACAGATTCTCAAAAAAGGTGGCGGGATCATGGCCACCGTCCGTGCCGTGCGTGCGGCAACGCTGGCCGAACTGACCGAATCGCTCCTGGCCCGTGCGTTCGAGATGCTCGCCCTCGGCACGACGAGCATCGAGGTCAAGAGCGGCTACGGCTTGACGACGGCCGACGAAATGAAGATGCTCCACGCCGTGCGAAGGGCGCAGGAGCAGTTTCCCGGCACGCTCGTGCCGACAGCCCTGCTCGGGCACGCTCTTGATCCTGACCAGCCGGGCTTTGTTGGGCGTGTAACGCGCGAGACGCTCCCGGCGGTGGGGGCAGAGTTCCCGGGTATAGCCGTGGATGCGTATTGCGAGACGGGGGCGTGGTCTGTCGAGCAGTGCGTGCTTTTGTTTGCGCGTGCGCACGAGTTGGGCCTCCGTGTGCGTGTGCACGCCGACCAGTTCAATAGCCTGGGCATGATCCCCGCGGCGTTGCGACTCGACGCCGACAGCGTTGACCACCTCGAAGCGACCACCAAGGAAGAGATGACGCTGCTCGCGGCGAGCAAGGCCATTGGGGTGATGCTCCCGGCGTGCGGGTTCCACCAGGGCGGGCGGTATGCGCGTGGGCGGGCGTTTGTGCAGATGGGTGGGGCGTTGTGCATTGCCAGCAACCGCAACCCTGGGTCGGCCCCGTGTGGGTCGATGCCGATGGTTTGTGCGCTGGCATGCCGGCACCTGGGCCTGTCGCCGCAGGAGGCGATCACCGCCGGCACGCGTAACGCCGCGTTGCTGCTGCGGCTGTCTGATCGGGGTGCTGTTGCCCCTGGCCTGCGGGCTGATATGTTGCTGCTCAAGGGGTCGGATGAACGCGCCGTGGCGTTTGAGTTTGGGACCAGCCCCGTTGAGCGGGTGATTGTGGGTGGACGGGTGGTTTGATCGCTTTGTTTGCGGGTTGGGGCGTGTTGCCCCCTATTGTTTTGTGTGTTTAGGAGTTCCTCATGCGTGCGTTGCTGATTCCATCTCTGCTCACCCTTGCACTGGTGCTCGGCGGGTGCGACCCCAATCAGGTTGGCAACCAGGCCCAGTCGGCTGCGCGCGGGACGCGCGACGCGGTCAAGAGCACCAAGACGGGGATCGACGATTCGCAGAAGAAGGCCGTCGAGATGGCCGACGAGATCAGCGGGGGGAAGAAACCAGCCGCCCCCAAGCCCGCCGACGATGGGAGGCCAAAGCCTATTGTGCCCCCTGCAAGCAACCCGTAGCGACGCACGGGTTCGCCCGGCACGCCCACTCGGCGGGCGAGCAGAAAGGTCTATCATGGTCTGCAAACTGACATCGGTTTTGGTAACCACCGCTCTGCTGCTCGCCTCGTGTGGCAACCCCGTATCGTCGGGTGAGAAGGGCAAGACAACCTCTCCCCACAGCGAGCCGGGCCATACCTGCCCGATGTGCGAGGGGCTTAAAGAGAACGCGGGCAAAGCAGATATGAAAACACAAACCCCCACGCCACCGCCCACACCATCGGCTACACCAGCTGCCGCTGCTACGCCCGAACTTCTCGATATCACCGTGCAGTCCATCGACGGCAAGCCTGTCAACCTGAGTACGTACAAGGGCCAGGTGGTGCTCATCGTTAACGTGGCCAGCAAGTGTGGGTACACGCCCCAGTACCAGGGGCTGGAAAAACTCTACAACGCCAAGAAAGACGCCGGCCTCGTCGTCCTCGGGTTCCCGGCCAATGATTTTTTGGGCCAAGAGCCTGGGAGCAACGAACAGATCGCCGAGTTCTGCAAGAGCAAGTATGGCGTGACGTTCCCGATGTTCGAGAAGATCACGGTTACCGGCCGCAAACAACACGAACTCTACAAGCGTCTCACGGCCCAGGCCCAAGAGATGGGCGGCGCACCGAGCTGGAACTTTACCAAATACCTCATCGCCCGCGATGGGACGCTCGTCGCCCGCTTCGGCTCAAAGACAACACCCGAGGACCAGGCACTCCTTGCCGCGATCGACGCCCAGCTGGCCAAGAAGCTCGCACCCACGACGGCTGACAAAGCTGATAAATAAAAAGGGCCGGCTGGACCGGCCCTTTTACGGGTGTTACGGGTGTGCTATATCTGTCCCGATCAGTTGGACCCAAGCCGGGCACGGAACTCGTTGGCCGGGAAGAGTTGGCCCGGGTCGGTCGTGGGGGCGACGTCTGAGTGCAGGTAGACGCGGTTGGCGGGGATTTTCAGTTCCGCGCGGAGCGTCTGGACGAGTTCCATGAGCTTGGCCATCTGCAGTTTGGTGAAGCCCTGCTGGTCGCCGTTGCCGACGAGGCAGATCGAGATGGCGTGCTCGTTGAGCCACATGCGGGTCTGGCCCATGGCGTGCGCGCCGCTCTGCTGGCGGATCCAGCGCTCGCCGACGTGGACCTCGCCATCGCCCATGCCGCGCCCGTTGCCGATGAGGAACTGGTGCCCGAGGTTCCGCAGACCCGCACGCACGTGCTGGGCGGCGATGGTCTCAGGTGAGCCAAAGTCTCCGCTGGAGTGGTGGATAACAATCGCCTGCCAGCGGTTGCGGTCGAGTTTGGGGACGCTGGTAAAGATCTGTTCGAGCTCGCCGACGGTGCCCACGGCGGCAAGGGCGGGCATCGCCAGGCCGCCGACGCGTGGGGCGTTGCGGCCGTCCAAGGCCATGAGCAGGCCGCCGACGGCCGTCATCGCGCCAGCCAGCGAGAGCCACACGACTGTGGCGCGGTTGCCCGCAGCCGAGCCATTGCCACGAGTTGATCGAACGCGACGTGAACGGGCCATAGAGAGCGGTCCTTGCTACTGAAGAATCATCGTCATGTTTCGGTCCAGAGGCCAGCAACCATCGTGATTTATCAAAAGATTCTCGGATGTTACCCCCCCGGATAAACCAAACGCGCGGCACACGCGCACTGCTGCCAAACAACCTCCTGACGGAACAACCGATACAGCCGATCCAAGCCCTACCACGCCTCACCCAAAACTGTGCCCAGCGGCACGATCTGCGCGAGCGCATCGCTCTGTGATAACTCGCGCTCCAAGCCGACCCGGCAGCAGACGCCGCGGTCGTGGTCGCTGTTGACGATCAGCGCCCGCGTGCCGAGGCGGGCGACGCCCTCGGGCGCGCTCTCGTGGCCTAGCAAGAACAGGCCGACGCCCCAGCGGTCGGCGAGGGTTTGCAGTTCCTGATCGCTCTGGCCTCGGCCCCAGACCATCAGGTGTGCGCTGCCGAGGCGGGGGGTGAAGTCGCCGTCGGTTAACGCGCGCTCGAGGACAGAAGGGTCGAAGCGGTCAAGGGCGTCGCTGCCGGGTAGGGAGTGTGCGCACAGCACATCCCGCCCACCCGCGCTGGGCGTGCAGCGGAGGGCCAGCGGCATCGAGGCGATGAACCCCCTGATGGCCTCGTCTACGCGTGCTGCCTCGCTGCCGAAGACATACTCGACGCCGGCGTTGAAGGCCTTGACGCAGTTGACGCCGTTTTTGCTGACGCCCTGGCCGTGGACCTGCGCGATCTCGTGGTTGGCCAGCAGGGCATGCACGCGCTCGGGGAACGCGGCCTTGAGTGCCGCAACCCGGCAGAGGACGCGGTAACTCATGTCCATGCCGTCGATGAGTTTGTCAGAGTGGATCAACTCGTGGAACGTCGCGTGCGGGCCGGCGGTGCCCGCATCGGGCTGACCCTCCATCCCGGCCAACCTGACGATCGCCCGGAAGTTGACCGGGTGGTCGTGCAGGTCGCCGGTGGCGATCAACTGGCCAGGGCCTCTGATGTGGTCGATGCTGCCGCGCCGGCATTGTGCCGAGAGGTTCGCCGAGGCCCCGGCCTCGAACGCCGCGATCACCTGCGACGGGGAGGCAAGATCGAGAGAGGAGAGGGGCATGGGAAGGGGTGAGCGACGAGTGGTGAGCGATGAGCGACGAGAGCAGTTTTTTTAGAACCCCTCCCCCGAGGGGAGGGGCAGGGGTGGGGTTGGCAACGGCCAGTGTTCCCTTCAACCAAACCCGTGCCTCGCGGCTGA
>JAJTGZ010000094.1 GCA_021299385.1 Phycisphaeraceae bacterium
GGACGCACCCGACACCCGGAACTGCAACCCCTTCCGCACCGCCGCCTTCCCGGCCGGCACCAGACTTGCCCCCGGCATCTCCCAGCACTCCCCCAACGCCTTTCCCGCGTAGTAATGCACCCCGTACCGCAAGCTCCGCGGAATCCCGTTCGCACAACTATCCGGCCCCACCTGCCGCGCCAACGCCCGCCCCGTCAGTTCCCCATCCTTCGCCGGCAAATAGCTCAGCTTCGCTGTCGCCACCACCGCCAGCATCAGCCCCATCGCCCCAGCCAAGTACCGCGGCCCCGGCACCCGCATCACCATCACCGCCGCCGGCAGCAGTGGCAGCAGATACCCCGGCAGCTTATTCTTCGAAACACTGAAGAAAACGAACCCAAACACCAGCCACGCCGCATAAAACGCCCGCGTCCGCCACTCCCCCCGCCACAACAACGGCGTCCACGGCAGCAGCAGGCCAATCAGCATCGGCCCATAAAACCAGAACGGCTGCACATGCTGCAGGTCCCCGCTCGCGAATCGGCTGAAATGGTGCTCAATAAAAAACTCGTTGATGAACGCCCACCCCTGCGCCCGCGTCACCAGCACATACCACGGCGCCGCCACCACCAGCGAAGCCACCACCACCTTCCACCACTCCCGCCACCGCTCCCGCGCAAACCACGCCACCGGCGCCGCCAGCACCACCGGCACCAAACCCTTGGCCAGCATCGCCGCCCCCAAACAAGCCCCCACCCACCACGCCCCCCGCCCCGTCTCCACCCACCGCAGCGCCAGCACCATCCCAGCCGAAAAACACACCGCCAGCGGCACATCCGTCACCGCGATGTTCGAATAGCCAATCCACCCCGCGCACGTCGCCAGCATCGCCGCCCGCCGCCAACTCCCCACCATCCACCCAAACCACACCACAAACCCCGCGCTCAGCACGCCCAACGGCACCCGCACCGCCGCCTCCGGCCCCAAGCCCAGCTTGAACCCCACCGCCCCCATCCAATACAGCAGCGCCGGCTTCTCGAGCCACGGCTTGCCGTCCAGCACCGGCGTCACCCAGTCCCCGCTCCGCGCCATCTCCCGCGCAATCGAGGCATACCGCGGCTCATCCGGACCAAACAGCCCGAACGCCCCCGGAAATGCCGGAAACAGCAGCAACAGAGCCGCCAGCGCCGCAGCCATCCAAAGAAATCGCACTACATGTCAGTATAATGACCCCAATGCGCCAACTGGGCCTCTTTCTGCTCTTCACCCTTCCCCTCCCCGTCACCCTAGGGGCCGAAACCGGCGCCTGCGCCTGCAACCCCGCCGACCCCGCCTCCCTCCAAACCCGCGAGTGCTCCCTCACCAACGAAGCTGCCAAACAACCGCCCGGCCTCACCGTCTTCCACCTCAAAGACGCGAGCCCCCGCAAGCCCAACCGCACCCTCACCCTGCCCACCCGCATCAAAACCACGGGCATTCAAACCCTCGCCGACCTCTCCCCCGCCGAACGAACCCAGCTCTGGACCGCCGCTATCGCCAAAGCCCAAGCGCTCTGGGGCGACCAGTGGGGCCTCGCATACAATGGGGTAAAGGTGCGCACCCAGTGCCACCTGCACATCCACGTCGGCAAGCTGTTGCGCGGTGTCGATACCGGCATCACCCTCTTCGTGAACCACCCCTCCCAGATTCCCGTCCCCCGTGACGGCTCCGGCCTGTGGGTCCACCCCGTCGGCCGCCGCCTCAAAGTCCACATTAAAGAACAAACCACCGAAACCGTCCTACTCCGATGAGCCTCGTCGATATCGAAAAAATGCCTACCGCGGACAACTCCGCGATCCACCTGCACCCCACCGACAACGTCGCCGTTCTCCGCGTCCCCGTCTCCCCCGGCGCCGAACTCCGCGTCGGCGGCGTCACCGTCATCACCAAGGATTCCATCCCCGCCGGCCACAAGGTCTGCCTCAAGACGATCCCCGCCGGCGACCGGATCCTCCGCTACGGCCAGGTCATCGGCCGCTCCAAAGTCACCATCGAACCCGGCCAGCACATCCACACCCACAACGTGCTGTTTGAAGAGCAGACCTTCAACTACGAGTTCCCCCCCGCCGAGGTCCCCTACCCGCCCCGCCCCGCCCACATTCCCACCTTCCTCGGCTACCCCCGCGAAGACGGCCGCGCCGGCACCCGCAACTACGTCGCCGTCGTCGCCGCCTCCAACTGCGCCGCCCACACCGCCGAACTCATCGCCCACAGCTTCGACCCCGCCTCCCTGCCCCCCCACGTCGACGGCATCGTCGCCTTCCCCCACGGCGAAGGCTGCGGCCACTCCATCGGCCCCGATACCGACCAGCTCCGCCGCACCCTCGCCGGTGTCCTCGCCCACCCCAACGTCGGGGCCGCCATCATCCTCGGCCTCGGCTGCGAAGTCAATCAAATCGACCACTACCTCGGACCCAACGCCCCCCGCAGCAGCCGCCTCATGGGCATGACCCTGCAAAACTCCGGCGGCACCCGCGGCGCCGTCGAGGCCGCCCGCAAGTTCATCAACGAACAGATGGACGCCCTCGCCGCCGAAGAGCGCAAAGAGCTACCGGCCAGCCTCATCACGCTCGGCCTCAACTGCGGCGGGTCAGACTCCTTCTCCGGCATCACCGCCAACCCCGCCCTCGGCTACTGCTCGGACCTGCTCGCTGAAATCGGCGCCGCCAGCATCCTCGCCGAAACCACCGAGATCATTGGCGCCGAGCACCTTCTCGTGAAACGCGCCCGCAACCGCGCCACCGGCGAAAAGCTCCTCCGCATGATCGCCGAGTACAAGGAGTACCTCAACCAGTTCAAAGGGTCCAGCTTCAACGACAACCCCTCGCCCGGCAATAAAGAGGGCGGCCTCACCAACATCCTCGAAAAGAGCCTCGGCGCCGTCGCCAAGGGCGGCACCAGCACCCTCACCCAGGTCTACGAGTACGCCGAACGCATCACCGAACCCGGCTTCGGCTTCATGAACACCCCCGGCTACGATCCCGTCTCCCTCTCCGGGCTCGCCGCCGGCGGCTGCAACGTCATCTGCTTCACCACCGGCCGCGGCTCCGCCATCGGCTTCCCCACCGTCCCCGTCGTCAAGGTCTCCACGAACTCCAGCACCTTCCGCCGCATGCGCGACAACATGGACATCAACGCCGGCCGCATCGCCGACGGCGAAGCCACGGTCCAGCAAATCGGCCGGGAGATCTTCGACTTCATCCTCCGCGTCGCCAGCGGTGAAAAAACCTGCGCCGAACGCCTCGGCCACCAGGAGTTCGTCCCCTGGCGCATCGGCCCCGTCATGTAGTCTGCCAACGGGGGTAGTCTGCCAACGGGGGTAGTCTGCCAACGGGGGCGGCCAACCGAAACGCCGCCCCCGTCAGCCCTCCCGTTCCGTCAGCCGCTCAATCACCCGCAGCCGCTCCCGCGCCGCCTCTTCGTACATCGCCGCCTCCCGCTCCAGCCACGCCGCCCGCTCCCGCTCCCCGGCCAGCGCGTTCCGCAACTCGTCCAACTCCACCTGCTGCCTCCCCAGTAAATCATTCGCCTCCTCGAGCTTCGTCAACCGCTCCTCGGCCGCCCGCCGCCACAGCGCCACCTCCGCGCCGTCCGCGTCCGCCCCCACCTCCTCAAGCCACTCCCGCATCTCCACCCGGAAAGGATCCGCGCACCATCGCGCCCCCCGCCCCAGCCGCCCATAACGTTGCCGCTGGCTCGGCTCGATCAACACCCCGTCCTCCCACCGGTCAAACGCCCACTCCCGGTCCTGCCCCGGCGCCCAACCCGCCGCCCGCAGCCTCGCCCCGTATGCAACGTACAACTCCGCCGCCTCCCCCATCTCCTCCAGTCGCTTCTCCGGCCAGTAGCGCGTCACCTCCGCCTCCCCGTCAAAACCGCTGAAGTGAAACAGCCGCCAATCCGCGCGCCCACCGCGCTCGGCCAAGTTCCAGTAGGCCACGTTGTATCCCGGCTCCCGCACCACCCCCAAACCCTCCACGAACGACGGCGCGTAGTCGAGCCACCGCTGATCAAAGTGCATCCCCCGCGAGGTCGCAAACCGGCAGTGCTCCGTCACGCGCTCCTGCCACCAGGACAAAAACGCCCCGGCCGTGGCCCCGGCCCGCACCCCCAGACACCCGCCGTTATAAACCCCACACTGCAGAATGTTCTTTTCCACCGCCGCCGGATTCCCCATCCCCACCAAATGCGGCG
>JAJTGZ010000046.1 GCA_021299385.1 Phycisphaeraceae bacterium
GCCGACGACATCATCGTCTTCCTCAACCGCTTCTTCGCAGGGTGCTGAGTACAGTGCTTACGCAACGGTGGCGGCCGGGTCGCGTGGCGTGCTGGAAGCGGCGGGTGATGTGTGCCGGATGGGATTGGTCAACTGGGCGTGCCGTCCTCCCCGCCGCAGCGGGTGTGCCTGCTCATGACGGTGCGGAACCGCACTCGGTATCTTGAGGCGGCGATCCGCAGCGTGCTGACGCAGACGTTCGGCGACCTGCTGCTGATTATCGTTGATGACGGCTCGACGGATGACACGGCTCTGGTCGCGGAGGGCGTCGTCGCAGCCAGCGCGTCGTCGCACGGCGGTGGTCGAGGCGAGCGGATTCCTTGGGCGATTGTGGTTCGGCGTGTGCATGAAGGGCGGTTTGCCGCGCTTCGGCATGCGCACGAGTTGGCGGCGGAGATCGCTCCGGATGCGCTGCTGGGGTGGGTGGATAGTGACGACCTGCTGGTAGATACGGCGGTTGCCGAGACGGTGGAATATCTCGACGCGCACCCGGCGTGCGCCATGGTGTACACGCAGCACCTGCTGATCGATGAGCAGAGCCGGGTGCGCGGGGTGGGGCCGAGGTGCCTGCTGCCGTACTCCGAACGTGGGTTGCTGTTGACGTTTGTGACGCATCACTTTCGGCTGTTCCGGCCCGAGGTCTATCACGCGGTGGGCGGGGTGGATGCGTCGTTTGCCGCGGCGGGGGACTATGACTTCTGCCTGAAGATTTCCGAGCGGGCGAGCATCGAGCACCTGGCGCGGCCGCTCTACTGCTACCGCGAGCATGAGGATTCGATCTCGACGGGACGCCAGTTAGAACAGGTGGCGTGCACGGTTCGGGCGATTGAGGCGGCTATGGCACGGCGGGGGCTGGACCGGACACTCAGCCTTCGCGTCAGTCTTCAGCCCAAGTTTTCGCTGGAAGAGCGGCCGCGGCAGTGAGTTTTCTGGCATCTGCGGGGTGTGTGTGTTATACTCCGAGGGTCGGGCGAATTGGCCAACCATAATCCTATCACGGCGAACCCGACTGCCCGTCTTTCCATCGCAGGAGTCGTTATGTCTACGCGGTCCGCATCGACCAATGTTGTTCGTTCCGTTCGTCCGCGTGCGCTGGTGACGGCCGCTCTGGCGGGTTCGTGCCTGTCGACGTTCGCGGCGGCGGCGGATCTGCGATTCGTGCCCGTCCCGTTCACGAATCAGATCGCGTCGTCCGAGGGGCTGTCCGGCGATGGCAGCGTCGTGGTGGGGTGGACGCGGCAGGGGAACGACGTTGCCGCGCTCCGCTGGAGCCGCGTGACCGGCTACACGTTTCTCGCGCCGCTGCCCGGGGATTTCTCGGCGTTTGCGCAGGGCGTGAACTTTGACGGCAGCGTCATCGTCGGTGACAGCGAGTCGACCGGTGTCGTGTGGGCGTCATCGAGCGCGTTTGCGCCGGCCGCCGCGGGTGTTGCGGATGATGTCATCGACGTGTCGGGTGATGGCGCGGTGCGGATCACGCGGACGCAGATCTTCGCGTCGGGTTCCTGGTCGTCGCCGTCGGCACCGCCATCGACGCTGGAATCGCCGCTGTTCAATGCGGTTTCGGGAAACGGCGCGAAGGTCGTCGGCACCGGCGCGTTCCGCGTTGAGACCGGCTCGGGCTACGGCGGGCCGGTCTTTACCAACTTTGACCGCATGTTTACCTATGAGCGCGGCACGGGGTCGTACACCGTTGTGCAGCCGCTTGCGGACTACGAGTACATCACGGGCGTTGCGATATCGGCTGATGGCCGCGTGACGGTTGGTGCGTGCTCCGACGAGGAGGGCACGCTCGCGACGACGGCTGTTCGATCCGTTGATGGTGGGTCGGCGGTCTCGATTGGTTCGCTCGCGGCGGGCACGAGCAGCACGGCGGCGGATGTTTCGGCTGATGGGTCGGTGATCGTGGGTACATCGAACAACGAGGCCTTTGTCTGGACCGCCGCGCTGGGCATGCGGTCGATCAAGACCGTGCTGACCTCCAGCGGCGTGGATCTGACGGGCTGGACGCTGCAGGGGGCCAAGGCGGTGTCTGACTCCGGGCAGATCATCATGGGCTTCGGTAAGGACCCGCAGGGGCGCACGCGCTCGTGGGTTGCGGATCTCAGCGCGGTGTGCACGAGCGTTCCTTCATCGATCACCACGACGATCACGCCGGTTGCGCAGGAGGGGCAGGCAGATGGTGCCGGCGGCGTGTTTGGGCCGGCGGCGTTTGCCGAGCAGTCGATCGAGGGTTCTGGCTGTGTCGCATTTGGTGCGGCGCGGACCGACGGGCGATCAGGCTTGTACTTTGCCGACAACAACGCGACGCAGCCGGTCATAACGCCGGTCAGTGTGACGGGCGTGCTGGGAACGTACTTTGGCATCGATGAGTTTGTGCTGCGGTCGCCGACGTCGATCGCCTTCCGCGCCAATGACTCGACAGTCATCGCCGCGGGTGATCCGCGCGGCGTGGTGTCGACGCGGTTCGCGGCGGGGCAGGCCGCGCCGGGGACCGGCGACGGCGTGTTTGCGTCTGCGACGCCCTTTGGTGCGCCGCTCCTCAATGGCAGCGGCGTGCTGGCGTTCCAGTCGACGATCAGTGGCGGCACGACGGGCATCGCGGCGTTCAAGGCGAGCGCAAGCCAGACAAGCCGCGTGCGCTATGGCGTGGACGTGGATGTGTACAATCCGCGGACGATCTCGCTGACCGATTTGGGCACCGTCGTGCGCTATGGATCACTTGAGGTGGACGGGCAGGCCATTGTCTCGTTCGGGCAGCAGGCGTCGTTGCCGACGCGGCTCACGGTCGGCTCGACACTGAGCAACTCAAGCTTGACGGTCACGAGCCTTTCGGGGGATCTGGCGACGAGCGGCGCACATGTCGTTGCGCGGGTCGGGCTCTCTGATGGCAGCTCGGGCCTGGTACACATCAGCGCGGCGGGCGAGCGCACGCTGCTGGCCACCAGCGGCGACCCGACCGACGCATCGCCGGGTTCGGCGCCGGTGGGCAGCGTGCCGCTGATCTTTGCAGTCACGCCATCGGGGCGCGTCTACTTCTTCGGTGGCTCGGTGCAGACGGGCGCCGCGCCGCTGCTCAGGGTTGATCTTGCGTCGCCGCGAGCGGTGACGACGCTGCTGCGTGTGGGCGATGTGCTGCCTGGCCTGACGTGCCGCACCGTGTCGGCGATCGGGCCGTTCGTCAACTCCAGCGGCGAGCGCGTGCTCTTGAGTGTGGATCTGGGATTCCCAGGCGAGCCAACGTCCAAGGACGCGGTGCTGATCTACGACCCGGTCGCGGGCATCGTCCCCGTGCTGGCGACGGGTGATTCAGTAACGCTCAGCCCCGGCGTGACCGGGACCGTGATCGCCGCCTCTGTGCCCACGCGGTTCAACACCACGGGCGACGACGGCCGCGCGACCGCGATGACGCCAAACGGCGTTGCGGCGGTGAATGCTGTGGTCGATGTCGCGGGCACGCCGCGTCAGACGTTGCTGCGCATCGCCACGAGCCTGCCCCCCGCTCCGGCGGGATGCGGGTTCTCCGACGTCGCCGGCCCCGGTCAGGCCATCGGTTTCGACGTCCAGCTCACCGCCGATGACATCATCGTCTACCTCAACTGGTTCTTCGCCGGCGACACCCGCGCCGACGTTGCTGGCCCTGGCCAGAGCACCACCCCCGACGGCCAGTTCACCGCCGACGACATCATCGTCTTCCTCAACCGCTTCTTCGCAGGGTGCTAGGGGAAGTGGTTAGTGGTTAGTGGTTAGGTGTCAGCAGAAAGGCTCCACGCGGCCCTCCGTGCGGTCCTTTACCTGCCGTGCGCACCCGCGTTCAGGCACATATCAAGCACGGCCATCCGCACCACCCCGCCTGATCGGCCACAATTCTCGGGCCTGACACGCACGCCCGGCAGGACAGGGCAACCACTGCACTATGATTATCGAATCAGGTTATGATATTGACCCTAGCCAAGATTGCCGGGGTCATCGACCCGCCGACCCCTTGGAGCACCCCATGCACACCCACCCCGCACACACATCACCCACCACCCCCCGCCCCGCTCGCGTACGTCGGCTTGGCCTGGCCGCGTGCTCGTCGGCGCTGGCCGTCGCGGTCCTGGCCGCTGCGTTGTCGGCACAACAGAGCGCCCCCGAGGTGATTGATTATCCCGAGGGCGTTCCCGTCTCGCGCATGGCCACGCCGCAGGAGAAGGGCTGGATGCAGGCCAACCCCAGCGCCGGCGCGATCGCAGTCACTGGCCCTAAGAACGTAACCAACAGCGCCCCCACCGGCACCGTCGTCGGCCCCGGCGAATACGCCCCCTCCGAAGCGATCATCATGGCCTGGGAGGGTGGCACAAGCCTGAACAACATCCAACGCCGCATGATCCGCGAGATCACCACCACCGGCGACGCCGACGTCTACATCGTCTTTGACACCACCGCCGAGCGCAACAGCATCCTGCCGACGCTGAGCACCAACACGCTGAGCCTGGGCACCAACGTGTCGCGCGTCAAGCCGGTCGTCGCCACGACCGACACGATCTGGCTACGCGACTACGGCCCGCGCTACGTCTACGAGAACAACGTCCGCGTCATCAGCGACCACACCTACAACATAACAAGCCGGGTCAACGACAACGCCCTGCCCGTCCCCTTCGGCGCCGCTCGCAAGCACGCCGTCTACACCCTCCCGCTCCGCCACGGCGGGGGGAACTACCACCTCAACTCCATCGGCCAGGGCTTCGCCACACTACTCATCGCCAACGAGAACACCACCCGCACCCAGGCCGGCATCCGCACACTCTGGCAGCAGCACTGGGGCGTCAACACCACCATCACCGGCGCGCTCTCAACCAACGTCGACGGCACACAGCACATCGATATGTGGATGCAGATCATCGGCGACAACCAGGTGATGATCTCCGACTTCGTCGCCCAGACCGGCACCGCCCAGGACAACCTCGTCGACGGCCAGGCCGCCACCATGTCCAGCGCAGGCTGGCAGGTTACACGCCTGCCCGCACGCAACATCAACGTCTCGGGCTTCAATGTTCACTACACCTACACCAACGCCGTCATGTGCAATAACCTGGTGTTGATCCCCAGTTACACCAACGCCACGATCGCGCCGTACAACGCCCTGGCGCTGGCCGCCTGGCAGGCCGCGCTGCCGGGGTACACCATCGTACAGGTGCCGTGCGAGGACATCGTCACACTCTCGGGCGTGATGCACTGCATCGTCATGCACATGCCCAAGCACATCGGCCCGCCCGTCGCCGGCGGGCTGGCCCCCACGGCCTACCTGCGCACCCAGCGTACCACCGCCACGCTCACGCCCGGCGCGCCAGCCGTCATCCGCTTCATCAGCGACGACGACCAGCGCGTAACCGGCGCGACGATCCAGGCAAGCACCAACGGCGGGCAAGACTGGAACCTCACCCTGGCAACCATCCCCGAGGCGAACGTCTACGCAGGGACCTTCACGTGGACCGTGCCGAACATCTCCACCAGCCGCCTGCGCATCCGCGTAGTGGTAACCGACCCCGACGGCCGCACCGGCAGCGACGCCTCCCCGACCGACCTGGCGATCAACGCGCTGTCCTGCCCCGCCGACGTCTCCTCGCCTGGCCAAGTCCCCGCCCCCGACGGCACGCTGACTGCCGACGACATCATCGTCTACCTCAACCGCTTCTTCGCCAACGACCCGCTCAGCGACGTCGCCGGCTCGGGCCAGACCACCACGCCCGATGGGGCCTTCACCGCCGACGACATCATCGTCTTCCTCGACGGCTTCTTCGCGGGGTGCTAGGGGAAGGTGTTAGGGGTTAGGTATGAGGTGTTAGCAGAAAGGCTCCACGCGGCCCTCCGTGCGGTCCTTCACCTGCCCTGCGCACTCGCGTTCAGGCACATCTCAAGCACGGCCATCCGCACCGCCACGCCGTGCCGCACCTGACGCAGCACCATGCTCTGCCCGCTGTCGGCCGCCTCGCTGCTCATCTCGACTCCACGGTTGATCGGCCCCGGGTGCATCACGATCGCGCCCGGCCGCAGCTTCGCCAAACGAGCCGAGTTCAAGCCGTAGACCTCGTAATACTCCCGCACCGAAGCCACGGCGTTCGACGCGCCCGGCATCTTCTCTCCGCCACCACCACCACCATCATGCCGCTCAAACTGAATACGCAGCACGTTCACCGCGTCGAGCTTGCCGATAACCCCGTCCAGGTCGTGCGTCGTCGTGCAACCCATCGCCTCGATCGACCTGGGCACAAGCGTCGGCGGCCCGATGCACACCACCTTCGCCCCCAGCGCGCCAAGGCCGACGATCCCCGACCGCGCCACGCGCGAACTGGCGATGTCGCCGACGATCCCCACCGTCAACCCCGACAGATCAAACCCGTCCAGCCGATCAAACCGCTCGGCGATGGTGTAGATGTCCAGCAAGCCCTGCGTCGGGTGTTCGTGCCTCCCGTCCCCGGCATTGATGACCGAGCAGACGCGACCGGCGTCGTCGTAACTGTGCGCCCGCTCGGCCAGCGTCCGCACCACCAGGTGCGGCGCGCCGGAGCTCTTGTGCCGCATCACGATCCCATCGACGCCCATCGCCGCGACGTTCAGGGCCGTGTCCGCGACGGTCTCACCCTTGCTGATGCTGCTGCCGACGCTCGTCAGGTTGATGACCTGCGCCCCGAGCCGCTCGGCGGCGACGGCAAAGCTCACACGCGTGCGCGTGCTGTCCTCAAAGAAGAGATTCGCAACAACCTTGCCACGCAGACGCTCACGCCACGCCTTGGGGTCGTCGGACCCATCAGCATCGTGCCCAGCAAACACCCTCGCCCGCCCCAAAATCGCGCGCAGTTCCTTGGCCGATAACCCCGCCAACTGCAGCAGGTGCCCGCGGGCAAACAATGCACCCCCATCGCCACTCCCCTGGCCGTGCCCAGGCCCAGGCCCCCGAACCACACCCGCACCACCGCCGGCAATGCGCTTACCCATGCTGCAATATACGACCCCCGGCACACGTTCGCCCAGATAAACCCACCCCCACCACGCCGAGGTAAAGAGAAACCCTTGCACACGCCCCGCCCGTATCGCAAACTTCACTCGACTCCCAAGCCGTTGGCATACGCCAACGGCACGCACGCCCCGCGACGGACAAGCCTCCCCGCCGCGGGGCTGTTTCATTCGCCCCACGCAAACCGGCTATGCCGAACTCTCTGTGGTACAATCCGGGTTCCATGCGAGTCTTGATCTTTAGCCATGGATGTTCGGGCCATCACCTTAACCATGCTCGGTTGGCTATAGGTGCGTTCCGATCTGAAGGGCATCAGGTCAGCCTTGCCGTAATCCCCGCATGGCTCAACACCAGTGAGTACCGCGAGCACATCGGCCCGCTTGAGGGTCAGTTTGACCCCATGCGGTGGGACCCCGAACTCCGCGCAAACGGCAAGGCCGATTGGCCTTCCGTCTTGCTTGGGATCAGTCATCTATCCAGGTCGTCGAGCGTCGACCATCTCTACTTCCCGACCCTCGACGGGATCAACGCGATGATGGGCTTGGACCGCCTCCGCTTCCGCCGGGCAATACCGATTGAAAAAACATCAGAGGCCGTGCTGCTGAGGGCATCGAGGTTTTATCCTGCAATCAACGCCCTGAAATGGGCCACCTCCAGGGGCAACTGGTGGTTCTCGGGAGTTTCGCCGATCAACTCCTTCTCCTTCATGGACCCAGTCGTCAACGGCTGGATCAATGCCGACCCGCAGCGATCACGGCGTTGGCAGGTCATCGCCGATCCGGTTGAAGCCACCGCGGATATCTCCAAGGGTCAGGCCAGACGGCAACTAGGCATCCCCGAAGACGGCCGCTACATCATCGCCTTAGGGTACCTAGACAAGCGCAAAGGCGCCGACCTGCTCGCACGCTCCTTCTTGCAGGCCAAACTCGGTCCAAAGGACCGCCTGGCGTTGATCGGGCCTCAAGAAAAAGACCTCGCCGGCCTCATCCGCAACGAGTGCGCCAGCCAGATCAACTCCGGACGCATCATCATCATCAACCGCTTCATGACCAACGAGGAGTTCTCCTGGGGCTTCTCCGCGGCCGATGTCGTCGCGGCCACCTACCCGCGCCACATCGGCTCGGCAAGCATGGTCATCCGCGCCGCCGCGGCAAAGCGCCCCTCCATCGGCAGCACCTTCGGGTGGATCGGTCGGACGATCAAGCAGTTCGACCTCGGCTGGACCTGTGATGCAACCAACATCGACGCCACCGCCCGCGAACTGACAAACTCCATCGAGAACGCCGAGGGATGGTCCTATTCCGACCGCGTCGCGGCGTACGTGCGGTACAACTCCGTCCAAAACTACCAGGCCGGGGCCGTACGCTTCACCAGGCAGCACCGCGGCCTGCCCCCCCACCCCGACCAGATCACCTGGAACCAACTCGAGGCCCAGACCGCTCGGGGCTGAAGCAACTCAGGCCTCACCCCGATCCCCGGCACGCAGATGAGCATGCAGGATCAAACCCCCCAAAAAGATCAGCCGGCGGGCCCAGTGCAGGCCGCCCCGATGGGTGGCAGCGTCCGATCGGGTATGGCCTGGACCCTGGGCTTTACGGTCTTCGGCCGCGCGATCAGCCTCGTCAGCCAGATACTCCTCGCCAAGGTGCTCAGCGAGGGCGACTTCGGCATCTTTGCCATCTGCACCTCCATCTTTATAACCGTTACGTCGCTCAAAGACTTTGGCCTCCGCCAACTGCTTGTCCAACGCGGCCCCGCAGAGTTCGCAAAGGTCGTCGGCTCAGCGTTCTGGCTCAGCGTCGTTCTCTTCACCCTCTTCGGGCTGCTCATCGTCGCCCTCGCCTGGCCGGCCGCAGCCTTCTATAACGACCACCGCCTCATCGGGCTGATGCTCATCTCCGGCGCCTCGGTGCCGCTGGGGGCACCGTCCATGATCTACCAGGCCAAACTCCAGCAAGACATGCGCTTCAAAGAGGCCACCATCATCCTCACCCTCTCGAGCGTGGCCCGCTTCGGCGGGCAGATCGGCCTCGCGCTGGCCGGCTTTGGCCCCCTCAGCCTCGTCATCCCCCTGGTCCTTGTCGGCATCGTCGAGTGGGCCGCAGGATGGTGGTTTGTGCGCAAACCCCTGTTCAATCTCCGCCCCGAACCGCACCGGTGGGCGGGCCTGCTCCGCGGCGGGCGGTGGCTCGTGGCCGGCGCGTTCGCCATCAACGCGATGAACAACGGGATCTACATGCTTGTCGGGCGTGTCGTGCCCACCGAAGTTACCGGCCAGTTCTACTTCGCTTTCACCATCGTCATACAGGTGGGCATGATCCTCAGCACCAACGTCTTTAGCGTCCTGCTCCCGGCCCTCACCCGCATCAGGAACGAACCGGCACGCTTTGCCGACGCCGCGACCCGGGCCGCCCAGATGACCGCCGTCGTCGGCGCGCTGATGTGCCTGCCACTCATCCCCACATTCCAGCCGATCGAACTGCTTATCTGGAAGCAGAAGTGGGCCGGGAGCATCCCGGCAGTCGAGATCATGTCGCTGCTCTACCCGTTCGTAGTCATGCTCGCCTGCCCGCTGGCCGCCATCGCGGCCTACGACCGTTCACGGATCTGGGCTATCGCTCTGGGCATCTGCGCTCTGGCCGGCAACGGCGCGGGGCTTGTCGCCGGGTGGCTCGGCCAGTCCGCCGCATCGATCGCCCTCGGGTACGCCATCGCAACCGCCATCGCCGCCATCGGTGTCTCGGCGTGGATCTACCGCCTTGTCAGCATCCCGCTTGCCGGCGCGTTCTACTGGAGCATGGGCATATGGCTCGTGCTCGCCACGCCCAACCTTGCTCTCTGGTACGTCGACCGCAAAGTCTGGGCACTGCCGGGCGACCCGCTCTACCGCGCAATCATCCTTGGCACACTGTCATTATTTCTTATGACCATCTGCCTCCGCATCATCGCCCCCGCCGCCCTCGCCGAGGCCCTCAGACTATTCCCCGCCCCGCTCCGTCCACTCGCCGGCACCGTCCTCCGCCTACGCGCCAGCGACCCAGCCTGAACCCCGCACCCGCGTAGCCACACCCCCGGCCAACCACACACCCCGGCTCACAACAGACCAATCAACACCGATCCGGTCGCAGCACCCCAAGGGCCATCCCCGCAATCGCCCCCACATCCACCCCCGCGCCCATCTGGACATTCACACACCCGGCCAGCGCGCCCAACTGCCGAAGCCACGTCCGCTGGCTCTTGCCAAACCGCCGCGTCTGCACCTTGATCCGCTCAAACGCCTCGTCCACCTCCCCCTGCCCCGGGGGCCAAACCCCACGCGCTAGCGCGGTGCTGACGATGGGCACCAACTGCTTATACCCCAGCGCCTCGCCGCTCTGCACCCCCAGCACGCCGCGCTCGACAAGCCCGCGCACCTCGTCAACCAGCCCCGCCGAGCGCATCGCACGCACACGCTGGTTGATCCGCCGGTTCAGTTCCTCCACCGGCCAGTGCAGCGCGACGAGCAGCGCATCGGGCCTGACACCCCCACCACTGCCCCACTGCTTCTGGTGCTCGCTCATGGGCCTGCCCGTCAGTTCATACACCTCCAACGCGCGGATCGTCCGCCGGGTGTCGTTGCCGTGCAGCCGCAACGCCGCGGCGGGGTCGGCCTTCTCCAGCATCGCTCGCAACTCCCGGCGGTCCAACGCCCCCAGCCGAGTGCGTATCCCCGCATCCGACCCAGGCCCCGCAAACATCCCCTCCAGCAACGCCTTGATATACAAGTGCGTCCCCCCCACCACAATCGGCACCACACCCGCACCCCGGCACGCCTGTATCTCCGCCGCCGCCCGCGTGAGCCAGTCCTCCAGCGTAAACGCCTCGCTCGGCTCGACGAGGTCGATCAGCCCATGCTCCACCCCCGCGCGCTCAGCCACGGTCGGCTTGGCCGTGCCGATGTCCATCCCGCGATAGACCTGGAACGCATCAGCCGCGAGCACCTTGCACCGCAGCCCGCGCTCGCGTTGCAGCCACAACGCCACCTCCACCGCGAGCGCCGACTTGCCCGACGCCGTCGCACCGCAGATGACCACAAACTTCCCCGCATACCCACCACCCGCACCAGCACCACCCACGCCCGCCGCGCTCACTGCCCATACCCCTGCGCAATCGGCATCCGCCGGCCAGACCCAAACGCCACACCCGTAACCTTCAGCCCGATCGCCGACTGCCTGCGCTTGAACTCCGAGATATCCACCAATCGCAGCACACGCCTGATGGTTTCCTCATCAGCCCGCACCGGCCCGCTGCGCATCGCTTGAACAATCCCCGCCGCGCTCTGGCGCAGCTCCACACGCCGGCGCAGAATCTCATCGAGCACCTCATACGCAGGCAGCGAGTCCTGATCCGTCTGCCCCGGCCGCAGCTCCGCGCTCGGCGGTTTGCTGATGCTCGCCTGTGGTATCGGCGGCCCGGAAAGCCCCGCGATCCCCAGCCTCTGCCAGTTCTCGTTGCACCACCGCGCCAGGCGATAGACCATCATCTTGCTCACATCGCTGATCACGGCCAGCCCGCCGTTCATATCCCCATAGAGCGTGCAATACCCGACGCCCAACTCACTCTTGTTCCCCGTCGTCAGCAGCAGGCCGCCAAACTTGTTCGACAACCCCATCAGCACCGTCCCGCGGATGCGCGACTGAAGGTTCTCCTCCGTTACATCCGCCGCGCGCCCGGCGAACGCCGGTGCAAGCATCCCCAGCACCGCGACGAACCCCTCCTCGATCCCGATGGTCTCAAACCGCACGCCCAACCTCCCCGCGAGCTCGCGCGCATCGTCCTTGCTCCCCTGGCTGCTGTACCGCGAGGGCAAACTCACGCCCAGCACATTGCCCGCCCCCAGCGCGGCCGAGGCGATCACCCCGACGACCGCCGAGTCAATCCCGCCGGACAACCCAAGCACCGCCGACTTGAACCCCGTCTTGTTGCAATAGTCCCGCACCCCCAGCACCAGCGCGTGCCAGAGAGCCTCCTCCTCGGCCATGGTCGTGAGTTGATCAACAACCACCGCGCCCGGCCCGGCGGGGATATCCACCACCGTCAGCGCCTCGACAAAGCTCGGCCCCGCCGCGAGCATCTCACCACTTGGCCCGAACACGCACGCCGAGCCATCAAAGACCAGTTCATCATTCCCACCGACCTGATTAACCGCCGCGATGTAGACCCCATGCCTCATGGCGTGCTGCTTCAAGAGCGCGCGGTGCCGAGCGCCGATCCCAAGCCGAAACGGGCTTGCCGACGGGTTGACAATCACCTGCGCCCCCGCCCCCCCGCCCGGCGGGCGCACCAGCTCACCCACCGGGTCAGCCGAGTTGAAGTACCGATCCAAGAACCCAACATCCTCACCACGCCAAAGGTCCTCGCAGATCGACAGCCCCACGCGCACACCGGCCACCTCGATGATCACCGCCCGCTCGCCGGGGACAAAGTACCGGTCCTCATCGAACACGTCGTACGTCGGCAGCAGCCGCTTGTGGTAACTGCCGACGTGCGCGTTGTCGCGATAGACCACCAGCGCGTTGGCCACGCGGCGGGTTCCCTCCACAGGCAACGGCAGGCCAAAGACCGCCGTGATCCCAGCCGTCTGCGACTCCCCCACGCGCTTGGCCTCGCCCACGCACGCGTGGACAAACCCCTCCTGCAAAAGCAAGTCCCTCGGCGGGTACCCGCACAAAACCAACTCCGGAAAGACCACCAAGTCCGCCCCCGCCCCACGTGCACGCGCAATGAAACCACCAATCAACTCGGCGTTCGCCCCCAACGCGCCCACCTTCGGGTTCACCTGCGCCAGCGCCAACCTCATGCACGCCCCCTCATACGGATCGCCGATCTTTCTTGTGCCGAACCCCTCCCCCGAGGGGAGGGGCAGGGGTGGGGTTGGCAACTTCGGACGCACAACATGCAATGGTTACCCGTATCACTTGCCACCACCATCACGCATGTACAGGTTCATCGCCATCGACCCATACACATGCACCTCAGGCCCACGCGCACCAACAATCTCATACGACGCCGGCCTCACCTCGGGCACCACTACAGGCGCATCACCAACTCCCCCCGCCGCACCCTCCTCATCATCAACCTCCAACTTGTCAAAGTCCGCCGGCGCAAACCAACGACCACCATCACCCTTCTTGTTGCCGACAACGCCACGCTCATCACCCCGCCCCGCACCACCACCCGCGCCCCCACCAACGTTCACGTCCCGCCAGTTCCCAACCCTCGGCCTCTTGTGCCCCTTCCCACGCTTGCCCACCACAACACCCTCCACACCCCCCACCGCCGGCACCTCAACCTCGTGCGGCCTCGGCGTGCGCAACAACAAAAACCCATCCTCACTCAACAACTTCACCAACTGCGAAGCCTGACCACGCACACGCTCCCAACCGATCGAAGTCCGCACCAGCGGATACGGCGGGTCCATAAATATCAACGTACTCGGCCGGGGGCACCGCGCCACAATCGATAACCCCAACGCATCCCCACGGATCACCCGGCAACGCTCCTGCACACCCAACAACGCAACGTTTGACTCCAGCACGCCCGCCGAAACCCTGTCCATCTCCACAAACACGCACGACGCCGCACCCCGGCTGATCGCCTCCAGCCCCACCGACCCAGACCCGGCAAACAAATCCACCACATGCGCACCCTCAACCACACCCCCAAGCATCGAAAAAATCGACTCCTTAACCCGATCCGGCATCGGGCGCGTCGTCAACCCCTCCGGGCTGTTGAGCACACGCCGACGAAACTCGCCGCTGATAATCCGCATACACAACGGTAGGAACTCCCCAACCGGCACACGTTCCCACCAACCTGCCCACGCCATGCCCATCCCCAACGACACCCTGCTGCTGATCCTCGCCGCGCTCGCCGCGTGCGCAGCGATCACGCTGCTGCTGCTGGGCCTGCGCAAACGCCCCACACGCAAGACCCCCCACTGCCCACGCTGTCAATACAACCTCGCCGGCCTCATATACGAGCAAACGGGTCAGACCAATCCCCCCTGCCCCACCTGCCCCGAATGCGGCCACACCGCCACAGGACCCCGCCAACTCCTCCGGCTGCGCCGACGCCGAGGGATCATCGCTTTGGCATTGTTGTTGTTCGCCGTCGCCTTCGCCTCCTACCAAGGGCCCGAGGTGCGTATGCAAGGACGCTGGGGATTTGTCCCACTCTCGATCCGAGTCGCACTCTGCCAGGCTGTGGGCACCGAGGCGATTCCAGGGCTGACAAATAGCCTCCTTCGAGCACTCGTGTACAGCAGACGGGTACGACATTGGCACATCCGCTGGCTCGCCCAGGCCAACCCACCCACGATCATCCTCCCAGATGCATGGCTTCCGGGAATCCCACTGCGTGTGGGCATCAATAAGGACACCTTCGACTTCATCCCGTTCACCGCCGACTCCTCCGGCACATTAACAAACCTGCGTAAAGAGGCGCTGTTAGAGGGCGACGCGCCGTCCTCGTACCCCACGCAGTGGCTCGACCTGACCTCCGGTCTTGCGCGCGTCAACTCCACACCCAGTCCCGATGCCCATCAACTGCAGACAGAGGGGCTGAGCATCTTCAACTGGCACTCTCCGTACGCCACACGCACACCCGTCCAGTTTGTGGTACCCCTGCGAGCATCCCTCGCTGAGATAAAAATACCCATTGACACGCAGGCCTCCTACGACACGTTGAGCGCCATCGCCCCACGCCTGGTGCAACAACCACCGTCCACTTATTGGGGTATAACAACATCCTCCGCCGACGCGGGCAAAGCCCTCCCGCAATCAACCGTCCTGGCCCTACGCCTGACGATCCTCCGCAACGGCAACCCGATCGCCGAGGCACGCTGGCGCCAACGCCCTAGCGAGAGCCTCTCCATCATGGGCACGCCCGCACCCCTCCGTGCGCCAGGCAGCAACATCTGGCGGCAAGTCCCCGACGTCTTCCCCGCCCTGGCAACACCACTCGATCTCGACCCCAACGACGCCACACTCACCGTTCGCATCACCACCGACGAAGAACTGGTCCTGTGCGACTTCTCCGCCACGCACTACTGGCGTGGCGATGTAACCCTCCCCATCAGCGCGCTCTTTGCACCCACACCCTGACGCTCACCCGTGTGTGATCCGCACGTTCATCCGCTCGAGGAGCCCCTCAAACTGCTCGTGCGTGTAGAAGGCGATGTGGATCGTCCCCGCGCCTGCCGCGCCCGTCCCCTTGGCGTTGATCTTCACGCGCGTGCCGAGCTGGTCGCTGATCTGCCGTTCAAGGTCCATGATCTGCGCCCGCGCCAGCAGCCCCGGGCGTGCCGGGCCAGGCTCCCCCCCACTGCCCACATCCGGCGCCTTTGCTTCCGCCGGCATCTCCCCAGACACGGCCATCGCCCGCGCTCGATGCTCCTCAATCATCCGCTCCAACCCCCGGATGCTCGCCTGCTCCTCCGCACACCGCCGAGCGATCATGATACGAGTAGCACCCGGCGGAATACCTAACAAAACTTTACCATGACCAAAGTGGAGCTTGCGCTCGGTCATCAGGTCTTGGATCGGCGTCTCCAACTCGGTCAGGCGGATGTAGTTGCTAACGATCGACCGCTCCTCACCCACCGCCTGGCTGATCTCGCTGTGCGTCATGTTGAACTGCTCATGCAGCCGGCGATATCCACGGGCCTTCTCCATCGCACCGAGTTCCACACGCTGGACATTCTCAACCATCGCCCACGCCGCGGCCTGCTGGTCGTCGATCTCGACAACAATCGCCGGCACCTCAGCCAACCCCGCCCGCTGTGACGCCCGCCACCGCCGTTCCCCGGCGATCAACTCATACCCCCCACCATCGGCCCGGCGTCGCACCACCACCGGCTGCATCAACCCCTGCCGAGCGATCGACCCGGCCAGGGCGTTCAACTCACCCTCATCAAACTCAAGCCTCGGCTGGAACGGATTGGGCGCCAGCAACCCCGTCGGTATCCGCACCAACGCCCGCGAATCCTCCCCCACTGCCCCCGAGGAAACCGAAACAGGCTGACCAATCAACCCCGAAAGCCCCTTGCCCAGCCGACGCGACTTTGTGTCCATGTGTGCTCCTTGTTCTGTGTGGAACAATTTTGAGCGTAGCACAAACTTTCCAAAGACGCAACCCCAAACTTGCGAAGAGACAAAAAAACCACTACCCTCCCCCGATGCCCAAGCACATCGAGCTCATCGCACGCGGAATCATCATCCGCGACCAACGCCTTCTCGTCTGCATCGTCAGTGGTGGGTACTGCTACCTCCCCGGCGGGCACATCGAATTTGGAGAATCCGCCGAGGTTGCTCTCAAGCGGGAGTTGGTCGAGGAATGTGGCCAAAAAATCGACGTCGGCGATCTCCTCGCCTGCCACGAGCACACCTTCCACGCCACGAAGTCGCACCACGAACTCAACCTCACCTTCCGGTGCCGGCTGCTCAACCCTCGAGCGGTAATCGTCAGTCGTGAGCCGGAGGTCACCTTCGCCTGGCTGAATCGAAAGGAACTCAAGGCCGCGGACCTCCGCCCCGCGGCGATGAAGCACTGGCTGCATAAAGTCTGGAAGACGCTCCTCTCAAACAGGCCCCTACACCCAGCATGGATTCCCCAGACTCCCAGCCACTGACCATCGCGAAGGGATTTTTCTTCGATACTCTCCCCTCCGAATACACGGCCGTGCAGATTGGCGGCACTTCTTGCGCATGAGTACAACAATCTGCTCACCCCCCTGCTCAACTATGCCGCTGCGGGTATCGGCTCAGATAATCCTAACTTTCAACGCAAAGCCCTGGAGCGGTGCCTCGGTGCGGCCAAGCAGGCGCAGCGCATTTCTGCGTCGATCCTGGCCCTCTCAAAGCAACACGGCGAGCTCGCCCAATTGTTCCACACAGAACAATCCTCCCATGCCGCACCGGTCATGGCTTCGATCGAGGCCGCCCTAAGTGCTATCGGCTGCGACTTCGCAAAGGACCGGATCGAGCTGGAGATTGACTCAAAATCCGACGCGAATGCCCAAATCGCTCCCGCAGCACTCGAGCACATCGTGCTGAATCTGGTCCTCAACAGTCGGCGGGCGTTGATCGAGGAGGGTGGGGGGGTGTTGACGATCAAATTTCGCCGTCGTATGACCGGGGGGAAGCCGTGGGTCGTCATCAAGGTCAGCGACACGGGCAGGGGGATCAAGAGAGATGATCTCCTCTCCTTACTCGGGCCTTCCGCCCGGCTGCGGGCTGAAGATGGGGATGTTGTCGAGTGTGACTTTGTCCATGATCGGCGGGGTACGCGACGCACTCGGCAGGGTGGGGGGAGGTGGGAGGATGTCGGGACGTTTAGTGGGGGGTATGGGTTGATATATTGTCGCCGGATGGCAGAGGGGGCGGGGGGGTTGCTGTGGGCGCGGTCGGAGGTTGGCAAAGGGACAACAATCGGCGTGATCCTGCCTGATGCGGGGGATTTGGGTGAAGCACTGGAGCGGGCGGCGTGAACCCATGCAATGCCGTACATTATACTAACTTATAGCATAACCGTTCTTGCACTTAGATACTCCACTTTGCCGATGATGTCAATTGCAGGCGGAGCCTGTTGCTGCTCAGGAGGTGGCGTATGTGCAGGGTTGTGGTTGTGCTTGCGCTGAGCGTGGCCGGGGTTTTCTTTGGCCCTGTTGGGTGCTCGGGTGGTGGGGGGGGTAAGAAAGAGTCTGTTCTATTGGATGATTCTCCCCGCGTGGAGGTGGGGGGGCAGTCGCACAGCAAGAGCCCTTCTGTTATAGGTTCTAAGCCTGGTGCGGCCATCGCAAGCGCCCCGGTAGGTGCGCGGCCGGGCTCGTCGGCTGCGCCAACTTTAGTTATGACTTCGGGCACGGCCGATGGTGCAGTTGAACCGGGCATGGCCAAGGCGACTGCGCAGGCGCAGGCGATGTTTGATGCGATCAAGGCGCGGGGTGGTGATGAGAGGGGAGTGGGGGATGTGCCGGGGGGCGTTGGTGCGCGCGGCCCTGCCCGGCCGGGTGTGTATGAGGCGCCGCCAGCGGATGTCGATGCGCCCGCGACCGCCGTCGGCGTGCCGGTGCTGAGTGCAGCGACCGAGGCATCAGCGGTGGGGGCGAAGGGTTTGGACAGCGAGCGTGCTGCGGGCGTGCGGGGCGTGGTTGCCGAGCCCGCTGCGCAGCCCGGGGTTGCGGCGGCACCAGTAACAACACCGGTAACATCCGAGGCAATAGCAATGCCGACAACGCCAGCTGCAACAACTTCAGCCCCAACACCCCCTGCGGCGCAAGCACCAGGCGGCGGTGCGCAGACCTCTTCCTTGCGCATCAGCGCGCTGGTGGTCTGCACGAAGATCGAGGGGTTTGGT
Organism: Phycisphaeraceae bacterium; assembly: GCA_021299385.1. Classification (GTDB taxonomy): domain Bacteria; phylum Planctomycetota; class Phycisphaerae; order Phycisphaerales; family UBA1924; genus JAJTGZ01. The sequence goes on from JAJTGZ010000046.1 coordinate 18,434, forward strand.
CGGTTGACGCCGATGGACGTGTCGCGCCTGCCGGCCGGGCGCGGCGTGCCGATGCTGTTGTACACGGAGGTCGATGGGTTTGCGCACCGCTCGGGCGCAGGGCTGCCGCCACCGATGCGTGTGGGTTCGGGTGGTGGCAGCGAGGGTGATGACGGGAGCACCGAGTGGGTGGTACATCTGAGCCAAGAAGTTACGATCCGCCGAGATGACAGCAGCGGTGCGCTCGTGCGGTTGTATGAGTCGCGGCAGTCGCGAGACGTTGCACGCAGGCTTCGGCGAGACCATTACTTGGTCCAGCGCATCAAGTTGCCCGAGGGGTTGACGCCCGGGCCGTACGTGCTCACGGCAACGGTGAAAGACCTGGCCAGCGGAGAGGAAGCGCAGAGCCAGGTGCGGCTGACAGTAGTGGGGAGGTAGCAGCGCGGTATCGGGTATTTGCGCAGGTTGGCGGGCAGGGGCGATGGGTGATCTGGCCTGAGTTGAGGCGGAATTTTCTGGAGATTACCTTGACAAGACAAAGAATCTGATGCATACTCCCGCTCCTAATCAAGTACTAACCAGTCAGCCTAGTTTGTCCCCTTTTTGGCCTTCGGATTTTACGTGTGATGGCCTGTGGTAGCAGTGAAAAGTGGAGAGCAGAAATGAAAGAGCAGACATGCGGCATTGTCGTTCGAGCCAACCTTCTTAATGTCGCGCAAAGCAGTGAGCGCAGGGTCTTTATTTGCCAGGTTCTCGTGATGGCCCTCGCGTTGATGGGTGTCCTCATGCCCGGCAGGTCGGCTGTTGGTCAGTGCGACCCGGGGTGGGTTTCGGGCATAGGTGTTTCGGGTCTAGGTGGCCAGGTCAATGCCGTGCTGGCATTGCCGGGTGGTGGGGTTGTGGCAGGGGGTAAGTTTAACAACGCTGGGGGCGAAGCCGCGAATCGCGTGGCTCTGTGGAACGGCTCGGCGTGGTCGGCGCTCGGGGCGGGGATCAACGGCTCGGTCAATGCGCTGGCGGTGTTGCCCAACGGTGATGCTGTTGCTGGTGGGGATTTTTCAACAGCCGGGGGTGTGAGTGCGTCGAACATTGCCCGTTGGAATGGCACGTCGTGGTCGGCACTCGGGACGGGGATCGACGGTCCGGTCTATGCGCTGGCGGTGATGCCTAATGGCGACCTTATTGCCGGTGGAGCTTTCACCACCGCTGGGGGCGTGCAGGCAAACTCGATTGCGCGTTGGGATGGGTTGTCGTGGTCGGCGTTGGGGGCGGGGATCGAAGGCAGCGTGTATGCGTTGGCGGTGCTGCCGGTGAGCGGGAGCATTGTTGCGGGTGGTTTTATCGCATCTGCCGGGGGTCTGCCTGTAAACTATGTTGCTCGTTGGGATGGATCATTGTGGTCCCCACTTGGAGTTGGAACGAACAGGTTCATCCTTGCGTTGACATCTGTTCGTACTCCCGGCGGGGGTGAGGATTTGTATGCTGGGGGGTTCTTTACCCAAGCCGGGGGCATGCCGGCGAACTACATCGCCCGTTGGAACGGCACGGCGTGGTCGGCGCTCGGGACGGGAACGGGTTACGTTGTAACCGCGCTGGGGGTGTTGCCCGACGGGGCTGGTGGTGCGTCGGTGATTGCTGCTGGCCCGTTTGGGGGTGCCGGTGGTGAAACGGTGTGGGGTGTTGGTCGTTGGGATGGGTCGGCGTGGTTTGCTCTCGGTGGGTACACCGACCAGTTGATCAGAGCGATATCGGTGCGGCCGGATGGGGTGGGTGGTGGGGACTTGTATGTCGCCGGTGATTTAGCCGAGGCGGGGAACAATTTCGATGAACCCGACCCGGTCGAGAAGATCGCGCAGTACCGCTTCGGCACGGGCTTGCCGAGGGTTACGGCACAGCCGGTGGGCGGGTCGAGGTGCACAGGGGGCGAGGCGACTCTGGAGGTCTTAACGGGTGGGAGCGGGAGCGCGCTGAGTTACCAGTGGCGTAAGGGTGAGGTGCCGATTGATACGACGGTGAATCCCTCGGCGGCGTCGGCACGGCTGGCGATCAGCAATCTTCGCAGTGCCGATGCGGGGTCGTATGACTGTGTGATCTCCA
>JAJTGZ010000047.1 GCA_021299385.1 Phycisphaeraceae bacterium
CCCAGCCGGATGGAGGGTTTCAGCATCGCCATCCTCGAGGCGCTCGTCTGCGGCACGCCGGTGGTCATCACCCGGGCGTGCAACTTCCCGCAGGTGCAAGACGCCGGCGCTGGGGAGGTGGTCCAGGGCCTTGATCCCCACGACATCGCCGACGCCCTGCACCGCCTGCTGGGCGACCCCGAACGCCGTCGGCGCGCGGGGGAGGCGGGCAGCCAACTGGTGCGGTCTAACTACACCTGGCCTGTCATCGCCGAGCGGTCGATCGATCTCTACCGTGAGTTCACCGCGTCGTCGGCGACGTAAACAGGGCCACAGCAACGGCGCGGCTGCACACCCGGCCAGCCACGCTCACGCCCGCTCCTTCATAAAAAACAGATCATCTGCACCCAGCCCATCGATCGCCCGCTCAATACACCGCCGTTGGTTGGCTGGGTTCCAGAAACGCTCGATGATCTCGATGCAGTCGCGCCGCACCGACGGGTCAGGCCACGGCGTGGCCGTCCAGCGCCCGATGGCCCGCGCAAGATCCTCAGCGTCGCCGTCGGCAAAGAGTGAGCCGGTCTTGCCCGGGATCACGGCCTCCCACTCGGGCATCTGGTTGGCCTCGTTGTCGTGGGTCACCACCGGGATGCCACAGGCCAGGCTGGTCATGGCCGTGAGCCCGACCTTCCCAGGCGCGACCATGACGTTGGACATCATCACCAGTTTGGCAATAACCGCCTCGTCGTAGCACGCGCCGTAGAAGACGGCACGCACGCCGCGGGCCTTGGCGTGCGCCTCCAGTGCGGCACGCTCGGGGCCGTCGCCGACGAGCAGCAGGTCGATCTCGCGCCCCTGGGCCTTGAGGCTCGCCGCGGCATCGATGAGCAGGTCCAGCCGGCGGACGTGGATCAGCCGTGAAACGCACGCGGCGATGGGGCGCACGTCTGTGCCCATCACCTCGCGGCGCATCTGCGCGAGCATGTCGTGCGTAACCGCGTCGCGTGCGGCCTTCTGTGCGGGGTAGTCCAGCGAGTTGTAGATCACATGCACGCGCTCGGGAGGCGTGCCGTGCATCATCTCGATGATCTTGGCATAGTGCCCATAGAACATCAGGCCGTGCGGGAGGCGGTTGTAGAGGGCACGGATCGCGCCGCGCAGGCCGCGCTCGGGGGCCGTCCACCCGTGCCCCCAGTAGTAGACTCTCTTGCCGGTCAGGCGCGCCAGGATGACGGCTGGCCAGGTGAATGGCCACCAGACGACCCCATGCATCACCAGCACGTCGTACCGGGGGCTAAGTGCAGCCAGGATGATCCCCGGCTGCACGACAACGCCGTGCGTGAACTTGGCGTATGTGTGCCGAAAGTCGATCCCCGGCGGGGGGTCCCACGCCTTGATGCTCGCCTCTAGCGTCTTGCGCGAAGCGATGAAGGTGTACCTGTGCCGGCCCTTGAACGCCAACTCCTCAAGCACCGCAGCGCGATAGTGGGCGAAGCAGTGGTACGCGATCGCAACACGCCTGGCTTTGGTCTCGGTCGTGCCCATGAGCGTGGAGTATATCGGTCGGTCGCTCAGGCCCGTTCTCCCCTTGCGCAGGGTGGCTTATGGGCACGCCGGCATAGCATCGCTTATGGACGGCGATGCAGCAGCCGGGGTGGTCTTGGCCAAGCCACCGGCGTTCGCACGCCTGGCCCGGCGTGGTGCGCAGGCGGCGCGTCTGCTGGCCCTGGTGCTGCTGCTGGCCTGGGCCGCCGGGTGGGTGTGGACGGACGCGACGATCTGGACGCAGATGCTCTGGTGGGGTGGCGTGCCCGTGCTGATCCTGGCCGGGGTGGTGCTGGGGCTGGGCGCGATCGCCGGCTGGGTGGCCATCCCCGCCGAGGAACACGCATCATCGACAAAGCTTCAGCGCTGGTCGCGCCGCGTGCCCATTTTGCTCCTTGCGCTCGCGTGCGCCGGCGAGGGGTGGCACCAGTTCAACGGGCGGGCCTTGCTCGCTTCCCGACAGCCCAACCCCGCCGACGCGCTCTTGATCGTCCACTGGAACTACTCCGGCGGGGGGATGAAAAACCCCCGTGCAATGGCCGACGCCCTCGTCAGCACCGGCCAGCCCGATGTGATCCTCATCTCGATGCAGAACTACCACGATCAGCGGGACGCGATCCGCAAAGCGATGGGCGAAGGCCCCGCCGTCAAGATCGAGATGATCAAGGCGGGGATATTCACGGTTTTCTCGCGCGTGCCGATCAAATCAGTCCGGCAGTTTGTCGTCCCGATGGACGAGGCCGTCGGGGCCCAGTCCCCAGGGTGGTTCGACCGCGGGATCAACGCGCTGATACGCGCCTCGGGCATCTACCCGCGCGACGCCGAGAACATCGCCCCGGGCTACATCACGGCTGTCGAACTGGCCACCACCCCCAGGCTCGGCCGCCCAACAACGATCTACTTCATCGACTACCCCAGCAGCCCCCTGCTCCACCGCGCCCGCGTGGCGGAACTCGTGCGACGGAAGATCAACCAGATCACCATGCCCCCGCTGGGTGAGTCCGCCGTGCCGATGCCAGATGTTGTCATCGGCGACTTCAACACCCCCCGCTCCTCGGCCTCGCTGCTGCGCCTGCTGCCGGGGTTCTGGCCCGCCAGCGACCACGCCGGGCTTGGCCTGCTCAAGACCTTCCCCAGGCCCAGGTGCCTGCTGCACATCGACAACACACTCGTCAGCCCCACCTGGTACGCCGATGAATACGGCATCATCGACCCGGGCATCAGCGAGCACAAGGCCCAACGCGTCCGCCTCTGGCCCAAGAACTAATCACCCCAGGCTCATGCCGCTGATCAACGCACCGAAGGTGATCTTGGCCTTGTCGATCGGCTCGCCCGGCGCGAGCACCATCCCCTGGATGTGGCTCGTGAACCGCCGGCCCGAGCACTTCAGCTCGTGGCAGAGCAGGTAGAACATCTCCCCCGGCAGCACCGGGTTCCGATACGCCACCTGGTCGATGTGTGTGAACGCACAAATCCTCGGCTCCGGGAATCGCGAGTTGTACATATACACCCCCAACTGCGCCCCAGCCTCAATCTGCAGCACCCCAGGCAGCATCGGCTTGCCCGGAAAGTGCCCCCGCACCCAGAACTCATCCTCACGCACCTGCCAGTACGCCAACCCTTGCTTGAAGTCCCCCGACCGCCAGACGATCCCGTCGAGCAGGGCCATCTCGTGCCGGTGCGGGTTGATTGCCTCCAGCCCCTTGCGGTCAAGAACTCGGCGTGAGAGATCGATCCCCGTCAGGTCCAGGATCGGGCGTTTTTCCTCCGGCGAGTAGGGCACCTGCCCCCAGCCATCGGGCGCGAGCACGCCCGTGCCGTGCGGATGGGGTTGGGTCGGTAGGGGTGAGGGTGTCGTCATGGCGCAGCAAGGGTGGGTCTAAAGACAACATGCCCGATCCGTACAACTCCCCCGCCCCGGCGGCAGAGGCCCGGGCAACGCCAGGCCGAGCGGTCCCTTTACGACTCGGGCTGGTCGTCGGGCGTGCCACCATCGAGCAGCGCGACGCGGACATCCTGTGCCGCGGCCTTGATCTCCTGCATGCGCTTGCGTGCGCGGGTCTTGGCGGCCTTGTTCCCACCCTCCCCCTTGAGCACGTCCGCCTCGGCCTCGTTGATCAGTTGCTTGAGTTTGTTGAACGCTTCCATGCCCCAAGTGTAGAAAGCACAACCCACCGGCGTCGGGACCACCCCTCAGACCGTCGAAAACGCCCCCAACGCGTTGGTGTGCACCACCGGCTTGAACTGCCCATAGTCCTGCAGCGCCGCCACACCCCAGTCCCCGCTCCGCAGCGCCGCGATCGCCTTGACCGTCGCCAACGCCGCCGTCATCGTCGAGATCACAGGTATCCCATACCGCACGGCCGCGGCACGGATGCGACCCTCGTCCGTCTTCCACCCCGTCTTCGTCGGCGTGTTGATGATCAGGTGCAACTGCCCGTTGGACATCATGTCCAGAACGTTGGGGCGCACCGCGTCGGCAATCTTGGGCAGGATGCGCGTCTCGTGCCCCCGCTCGGCCAGATACTTGCCCGTCCCCGGCGACGTATACACCACAAACCCCATCGCCCCAAGCCCACGCACCACCTCCACGCACGCCGGGCGGTCGTGCGCACGCACCGACAAAAACACCGCGCCCTGCTTAGGCAAGAAGATCCCCGCGCCCATCTGCGCCTTGGCAAAGGCGATCGGCAGGCTCACGTCGATGCCCATCACCTCCCCGGTGCTGCGCATCTCAGGCCCCAGCACCACGTCCACGCCTGGGAACTTGCCGAACGGGAAGACCGACTCCTTGATCGCATAGAACCCGCGCCACGTGTCCTCCGTCGCGCCCAGCTCGGCCAGGCTCGCACCCATCATCACCTTGGCCGCGATACGCGCCCAGGGCGTCCCCGTCGCCTTACAAACAAACGGCACCGTCCGCGAGGCACGCGGGTTGACCTCCAAAATAAACACCTGCCCATCCTTGACCGCCAACTGCAGGTTCATCAACCCACGCACACGCAGGTGCTTGGCCAACAGCCGGCCGATCCGCTGCACCTCGGCTGTTACCTCCGCCCCGAGCGCAAACGGCGGGATCGAGCACGCACTATCCCCCGAGTGCACACCCGCCTGCTCGATGTGCTCCATCACGCCCGAGATCAACGCCTGCCGCACCGACTGCGCCGGGTCGGCCACCTCGCGGAACGGGTCATAATCGGCCACCACATCACAATCGACCTCTGTCGCGTCGCCCAGGAATCTGTCAATGAGCACCGGCGCATCATCCACCTCGCTGATCCGCACCGCGCTGGTCATGTAGTTGACCAGGCTCTGCTCGTCAGAGCAGACCTCCATCCCGCGCCCGCCCAGGACATAACTCGGCCGAACAAGCACCGGATACCCGATCCGCGATGCGATATCCACCGCCTGTGCGAGCGTCCGTGCCGTGCCGCTGGGAGGCTTGCGCAGGCCCAGTGAATCCAGCAGCGCATCAAACCGCTTGCGGTCCTCGGCCAGGTCGATCGAATCCACACTTGTGCCGATGATCGGCGCACCACCCAGACGCAGCCCGTGCGCTAGGTTCAAGGGCGTCTGCCCGCCAAACTGCACCACGCAGCCGAGGACAAGCCCATGATCGGCTCGGAGAGCCGATCTACCCGGGTACATCGGCTCTCCGAGCCGATCAGCAGCCGGGTTACCAACCCCCGCCGGCACCAGCGCCTCACCATTGACGCGCTCGACGACGTTAAGCACATCCTCGAGCGTCAACGGCTCAAAGAAGAGCATGTCGCTGGTGTCATAGTCGGTGCTGACCGTCTCGGGGTTCGAGTTGATCATCACACTCTCAAGCCCCATCTCCCGCGCGGCAAACGCCGCGTGCACGCAGCAATAGTCAAACTCGATCCCCTGCCCGATCCGGTTGGGACCACCGCCGATGATCACCACCTTCTTCTTCTCGCTCAGCCGAACCTCATCATCGGTCGTAACCACCCCATCCACGGCAAAGGGCGCCTCATACGTGCTGTAGTAATACGGCGTGATGGCCGCAAACTCCGCCGCGCACGTGTCCACAACCTTGTACACCGGGTTGACACCCAGCGCCTTCCGCCGAGCACGCACCCGCAGCACCGCCTCGGGGTTGTTCTGCCCCAAATACAGCATCGCGAGCTGCGAGTCGCTGTACCCGAGCTGCTTGGCCCGCGTCATCAACCCGGCCGAGACATCCTCAAGGCTCCCCACGCCGCAGAGTTCATCCTCAAAGTTCACAAGCGTGCGGATCGCCTCCAAGAAGAACGGATCGATCCGCGTCAACGCGTGCACCTCCTGCACGCTCATACCCATCTTCATCGCATAGCGGATGTAATACAGCCTCCCCTGGCTCGGCACGGCCAGTTTCCGCCTCAGTTTCTCCTCCTGGATCGGCCACTCGATCGGCTGGTTATCCGCAGCCGTCTGGGTAGGTCGGCTCTCCGAGCCGACCATCTCTTGGGTCGGGCCGTGATTCTCCCGGGTACCACGGACCTCCGTGCCGTGATTCCCCGACTCACGCAGACCCTCCGAACCAACCATCTCGGCCCGGAGGTCCGAGCCACCCCGACGGTCGGCTCGGAGGTCCGAGCCACCCCGATGGTCGGCTCGGAGGGCCGACCTACCCAGCCTGCTCAGCAACCACTTGTCATTGCGGTCCAGCCCAAGCCCAAACCGCTTGACCTCCATCGACCGGATGCACTTCTGCAAACTCTCGGCCAGCGTCCGCCCGATCGCCATCGCCTCCCCAACGCTCTTCATCTGCGTCGTCAACGTCTCATCCGCCTCGGGAAACTTCTCAAACGTCCACCGCGGGATCTTCGTAACCACATAGTCAATCGAAGGCTCAAAGCACGCGCTGGTGCTGCCGGTGATGTCGTTGCGGAGCTCGTCAAGGGTGTACCCCACCGCCAACTTCGCCGCGATCTTGGCGATCGGGAACCCCGTCGCCTTGCTCGCTAAGGCCGACGACCTCGACACCCGCGGGTTCATCTCCACGACGATCATCTCAAACTTCCCGTCCTTGGGCCCCGGGTTCACGGCGAACTGCACGTTGCTCCCACCCGTCTCAACCCCCACCGCCCGCATGATCGCCATCGCCGCGTCGCGCATGGCCTGGTATTCCTTGTCGCTGAGCGTCTGGATCGGCGCCACCGTGATCGAATCACCCGTGTGCACGCCCATCGGGTCGATGTTCTCGATCCCGCAGACGATGATGCAGTTGTCCTTCTTGTCGCGCACCACCTCCAGCTCGTATTCCTTCCACCCGATCACCGACTGGTCGATAAGCACCTGCCCGATCATGCTCGCACGCAGCCCGCGCGTGATGATGTCGCGGAACTCATCGAGGTTGTACGCAATCCCCCCACCCGTGCCCCCAAGCGTGAACGCCGGGCGGATGATCGCCGGCAGCCCGATCTCCTTGACAAACTCCTCCGCCTCCTCGAGCGTCTTGACCGTCTTGGCCCTGGGCATCTTCAGCCCAAGCCCCTCGACGATCTGCTTAAAAATCTCCCGGTCCTCGGCACGGTGGATCACCTCCCGGTTCGCACCGATCATCTCCACGTCAAACGCCCGCAGCACCCCATCGTCCCAGAGTTTGCACGCGCAGTTCAACGCCGTCTGCCCCCCCAGCGTCGGCAGCACCGCGTGCACCGGGTCGCCCATCTCGCGCTGCTTGTGCAGAATCTTCCGCACCGCCTCGGGCGTGATCGGCTCGATGTACGTCCGGTCGGCCAGTTCCGGGTCGGTCATGATCGTCGCCGGGTTGCTGTTGACCAGGATGATCCGGTACCCCTCACTCCGCAACGCCTTGCACGCCTGCGTGCCCGAGTAGTCAAACTCGCACCCCTGCCCGATGACGATCGGGCCAGAGCCGATGAGCAGGATCGTGCGGATATCCGTCCGTTTGGGCATCGATTCGTCGTCCTCTGCCAAAGGGCAAGTGTGCGGGTGCGGTGCGTGGCCAAAAACCAGTCTGCGCCCCAGCGCGCAAACTGCATGAGCATAGACCACACAAACGCACCTTCAAGCGCGGAGAATGGTTCCCCATCTCAACCCCTCCCCCAGAACGGTCTGGCGGGGAGGAGCAGGGGAGGGGTTAGACAAATGGCCAAATGACCAAATGGCCAAATAGAAATGGCTCATTTGGCCATTTGACCATTTGACCATTTCCCACCCACCCCCCCTCAGCACCCGGCAAAGAACCGGTTGAGGAAGACGATGATGTCATCAGCCGTCAACTGCCCATCCGACCCCGGCGACTGCCCAGGCCCAGCCACATCGCTCGGCCCGCACGTCGGGGGGATGAACGAGACCCGAGGTCCCCGGCCTGTACGCCCTTCAGGTACAGCGTGGGCTCGCCGGCTGTTGAGTTGGTGCTCGTGCTGATGAGCCCGCCGTTCTTGTACCACTGGTATGTCAACGCACCGCCGCCGTTGGCCGCGGGCACGACTGTAAAGACCGCCGGGCCCGATGGCGTCGTGGCAACGGCAACCGGCTGCCACAGGATGCTCGGCGATGGGGCACCCGGGAAGTACCGCGCAATCCGGTTGGCCGACACACCACCGGCGGTGGTGAAATCCCCACCCGCAATCACGTCCCCACCCGGCAGGACCGCAAGGGCACGAGGGAAGTTGTTGAGCCCCGATCCGAGCGCCGACCAGACGCCTGTGCCCGGGTTGTACCGCGCAATACGGCTCGTTGACACGCCCCCGGCCAAGAACAACAACCCGCTCGCAATCACGTCCCCGCCCGGCAGCACGGCCAGGGCGTAGACCTGGCCGCTGGTCCCAGCCCCCAGCGCCGACCAGACGCCCGTGCTCGGGTTACAGCGGGCGATGTAGTTTGCCGGCGCCCCCCCGGCGGTTGTAAACGCGCCGCCCGCGAGCACGTCCCCACCCGGCAGGACCGCCAGGGCGTTGATGGTGCCGCCGGTCCCCGTTCCAAGCGCCGACCAGACGCCCGTGCTCGGGTTGCAGCGGGCGATCCGGTTCGCCGGCACGCCCCCGGCGGTGGTGAAAAAGCCACCGACAACAACGTCCCCACCAGGCAGCACCGCAAGGGAGAAGACAATGCTGTTGATCCCCGTCCCCAGCGCTGACCAGACCCCCGTGCTCGGGTTGTAACGCGCAATGTTGTTCACTGCAACACCCCCGGCGGTGCTGAACTGCCCGCCGACAACCACGTCCCCACCAGGCAGGATCGCCAAGGCGTTGACAGTGGTGTTGATCCCCGTCCCCAGCGCTGACCAGACCCCCGTGCTCGGGTTGTAACGCGCAATGTTGTTCGCCGGCACGCCCCCGGCGGTGCCGAAGGCCCCCCCCACGATCACGTCCCCACCAGGCAGGACCGCCAGGGAGTTGACGACCCCGTTGATCCCCGCTCCGAGCCCCGACCAGAGGCCCGTGCTCGAGTTGTACCATGCAATGTTGTTCACTGCAACACCCCCGGCGCTGCTGAAGTTCCCCCCAACGATCACGTCCCCACCCGGCAGGACCGCCAAGGCCCGGACCGACCCACTACCGATCCCCGGCACGCCCACCCCCGGCACCCACGCCGCCGGGCACTGCGCCCGCACCACGCTCGGTGCGATAAGAGCACAGACCAAAGCAAGCACAAAAGCCAACCCCTCAACACTGCCGCGAAGCCGCGCCAGCGGGCGGGCAACGAACCGGGTGCTGCAGAACATCGTCAAACATGCGTTCATCTGGAATTCCCTTTCTTACACGTGTGGCAGGCAGAAAACCCCCGGCGGGGCTTACTCCGAGGCCCAGTTTACTTCACAATCCGCGCGCAACCCAGTAAATTAGGTGAAAAATCTCAATGCAAGCACCCATAACCGCCTGTGAAACTGGGCGCTTTGGGTAAGTTCAAGAAGTTGCCACCCTCACCCGCGCCCGATCCAAGCCCGGCCTTGAGCACCCACCCCTCACCTCCCCCACCGCTCCAAGATCTCCCCCATCTCCCGCCCCACCACCCGCAACCCCGGCCCGGGCACCAGCCCCTGCTCATCATCAATCACCGCCACACGCCCCGCACGCACCCCCGGCAGGTCCAGCCTCCCCAATACCCCCAAACGATCCCCCGCACTCACCCCCCGAGCCACCCCCCCCCTCCCCCTCGGCACGATCAGCACGATCCCCTCCGGCGCAAGCCGAGCTATGTCCTCGGCATCGAGGGTCATATACGCCTTCCCCTCTCCCACACCCAACGCCGGCACCCCTCCTAGACGCACCAACAGTTCCTGGTGGTACGACCCTGGTCCCAATACCGTCGGCGGATCGACCCCCGCCAGCAACAACACCCGCCCCCGAAAAATCTCCCGAGGCCACGCCTCGGCCAACCGCCCCCCCCCCGCCGCCAACGGCACACCCAAAAACGCCCGCACACGCCCGTCGGCCTCCTCTACCTCCTCCAGCGTCAACATCGGCACCGCCAGCACCCTCCACCCCCGTGCCGAGGCCAGGACCGTCAATCGCTCGGGCACCCCCCCCGCCCCGGCTTGCAGCAGCACATGCGTCGGGGCCGAGGCGATCAGGGCCTCATAGTCAATCCCGCTCTGGTCCCCCACCGCCGGCAGGTGCGCATCGCTCCAGACGTCAAAGGCATGCCGGGCGACGATCCGATCCCCCAGCCCCATCTCACGCACCATCGCCGACAGCCCCGGCGCGAGCGCCGCCACGCGCAGGCCACCAGCGCCCTGCCCACCCGCCGGTATCTCCCCCCGGCACCCTGCCAGCAGACCGCCGAGCAGCGCACACAACACCAGCACGCACGCACACCCGCGCCACCGATTCATACACCCATCCCCTCGCGCACGGCCTTGGCCAGCCCCAGCAGCGCACCGCGCGAGTGCAACGGCCAAGGCCACGTCCGGTCCCGCAGCAAACCCTCCCGCGCATACGCCCCCGAGAGCGCTTCGGCACGGGCCTTGATCGCCCCCATCTCCCCGGCACTCCCAGCAACAACCCCGTCGAGCAAGCCGTGCATCTGCCGGTACAGCCGGGCGCGCTCCCCGGCGTCGTTGCTGACGCGGATCTGCCCGACCAGGGCCTCCTTCTGAGCCTGCGCCGACGCGTTGCCTAACAAGGCCGGCGTGTGCCGAGCGCTGTGGATGAGCCTGCGCGCTTGGCGCACGTCCTCCAGCGACGCCGTCGGCGGCGTGCCCAGGTCCAACAACAGCGTCGCCGAGGCCACCACGCTGGGCACCAAGGTGATCCCCAGCCACCCCTGCACCCAATCCTCGGCCACCCGGTCGTACCCGGCCTCATCGCCGGCCGTGCCAAGGGTCGTTGCCCCCCCCCCGGTGCCGTGGATGAACAGATCGCAGGCAAAAGCGCGCAAAAACGCGGTCATCAGCAGCGCGCGGGGCGCGAGTTGCTCCGGCGGGATTCCCGCCAATGTGTGGGCATAGACCCGCTGCCGGGGCATCGGGGCCGATCCATCCCCACTACCCCCGGCCAGCCCGGGCGGCAAGCGCCACAAGGGCAGCTCATACCGCTTGCGGGATTCATCCATCCCCAGCGGGGCGACGCCAAAGACCGCGTGCTTGCGCACCGCCTGGTTGTACGCCCCCACACACGCGCCCGGGTCGGCCAGCATCCGCCCGATCCAAGATTGCATCGCCGCAGTCGCGCACAACTTCGAGGCGAACAAGAATGTCGGGCCAACCGCAGGAGCTGGCAGCAAGGAGGTCGCCAGCGCGATGCTCGCCTGCCCAACCTGCGCACCCGCAGACCCGGCACCTGCGTGCAGGCGCAAACAGTCGTCGATCGACCGCAACCCGCGCCCGGCGTCTGGTGTGGCGGCATCCGTGGGCAGGGGCTGCGGGGTGAAGGTGGGCAACGATGCCAGGGCGCAGTCGGCACGCTGGTCCGCAGCGAGCTTGGCCGGGGCGCTCTGCCAGAGGCCGCGTGTAATCGACCCATCGCCGGCACGGGCGGGGTACGCAACCTGCGAAAACGCATTGGAATCCTGGTCCACCACCACCCACCCGGCGTGGGCATCCACCCGCCTAGCCAGGGCGTCCAGAGCAAAGAACTTGGCCAAAATACCCGCGTGCCACCACGACGCCTGGTGCCCGCTCAGAACGACCGGGCGGTCGGCTGGCAGGCCCAACTGCCGGCGAAGGCTTGCCCGCTCGGCGTCGATCTGCGTGCCCGGGTGTGCCAGCATGGGCCACCAAGGCCCTTGGGGCAGCAAAATGACGCTGGGCACGGCCATGGGTTCAGCGTAGTGCGCTGCCGGGGTGGTAGGGATGGGGGTGGGGATAGGTTTGCCCCCTCTTGCACAAGGCCTGGGCCGTTTGCGTCGATATTCTCGGGCATGGCCATGCGCAAACCAATCGTCGGCATCGATCTGGGCGGGACGAACATGCAGATCGGCGTCGTCAGCCCGCAGATGAAGATCATCGGGCGGGAGAAGTCCAAGACGCGTCCCAAGCAGGGCGCGCGGGCGGTGATTGACAGGCTGGCCGAGGACGTGCGGAGCGCGTGCGCGCAGGCGAAGATACCGGTCGACAAACTCGGTGCGATCGGCATCGGCGCGCCGGGGGCGATCGACCCGCTCACCGGCACCGTCCTGCAAGCGCCCAACTTGCGCTGGAGCAAGGTCCCCCTGGCCAAGATGCTCAGCCAGCGTCTGGGGGTCAAAAAAGTGGTCGTTACCAACGACGTCCGTGCCGCGGCCATCGGCGAGCACGCCCTTGGCGCGGGCAAGGGGGCCAGCGACCTGCTGTGCGTCTGGATCGGGACGGGGATCGGGGGGGGGTTGATTATGAACAACCAGATTTATGCCGGTCATTTCAACGCCGCGGGCGAGATCGGGCACATGACCCTCCTGCCCGGCTCTCCCCCGGGCTCGCGGACGCTCGAGCACAACTGCTCGCGCACCGCGATCGTCGACCGGCTCATCCGCCTCGTCCGCGCACACCACCCCTCCATGATCCCCGACATGCTCGACGGCGAAGCGATGGACATCGACTCGGTCAAAGCCAAGATCGTCTCGACCGCATACGCCAAGGGGGACGAACTAACCCGCCAAGTCGTCGACGACGCCGCCCGCTTCCTGGGCATCGCCATCGCCAACCTCTCCAGCGCGCTGAGCCTGCAACGGGTGGTGCTCGGCGGTGGACTGTCCGAAGCCATGGGCGACACACTCGTCCGGCTCGTGCGGGCGAGCTTTATCGAGCACGTCTACCCGCACGTGAACCGAAAGTGCGAGATCGTCAAGACCAAACTGGAGGCGGACGCGGGTGTGTTCGGGGCGGCGATCTTGGCGGGATCGCGCTAAGAGAGGTTCAAGCCGGGCATGCTGGTCATCGAGCACAGCACGGCGGGCCATCCGTTGGCCGTAGGAAAACACATGGCGACGAGGCCCACGGCACTTGCGATCTTGTTGGCGTGGCACCGGCTGCACACTCGGGCGGGCTAGCAGGGCGTGTTGGAGCGGTAGAACCGGCATCGAGCCGTGCATCCAGGGGGCGTGTGCCCTGCGGGGGCTCAGGCGACAGCATATCCTCCCCATTATGTCGCTCTTGAGAAACGTTCGGGTCGCGGTTCGCAATCGGATGCCTATCTACGGCAGGGTCGACGAGGCTTGCGAACAGCTCTTGCTGACGCGCCAGCGACTGGCGGCGGTAGAAGCGCGATTGGCCCTTGGGGAGCTTGGGCGCAAGCCGCGCTACCCGGTGGAGTTCCGTTCGCAGTTTGGCGAGGACCTGTGGATCTGGGACATTCTCGGCGGGCAGACCGAGGGGTTCTTCATTGAACTTGGTGCCTTCGACGGCTACCACTATTCGGTTTCATACGGCCTGGAGTCGATCGGGTGGAACGGGCTGCTGATCGAGGCCCTCCCAGGGCCTTACGCAGCGTGTGCACAGCGGCGCAAGCACAGCCGAGTGGTCAATGCCGCCCTGGGCAAGCGGGGCTCGACAGGCACGGTGAAGTTCGTCAACGTGCAGGACCAGTACGGCGGGATGCTGTCGTACAAGGATGCCGACAGCCAGCACGCCCGGGAGGTCAAGGACATCAAAAAGGTAACGATCGAGGCCAAACTGACCTGGATGGACGAACTACTCAAGGAACACCAAGGTCCGATCGATGCGGTCTCGATCGACGTCGAAGGGGCGGAGCTGGATGTGCTCGATGGGTTCGATCTGGAAAAGTATCGCCCGCGCGTCATGTTGCTGGAAGACAACGCCATGGGCAAGGACCCCGCGCTGGCCAACTACATGGCCAGCAAGCCGTACGTGTTCGCGGGCTGGCTGGCGGTCAACCGGCTGTACGTGCGGAAGGATGAGGCAGCGCTCTTGGAGCGGCTGAAGCGGTACTGACCGGCGCAACGGCTCGTACGGGTAAGCCTCATCGAGCACGTCTAACCGAACGTAAACCGAAAGTGCGAGATCGTCAAGACCAAACTGGAGGTGGATGCGGGGGTGTTCGGGGTGGCGATGTTGGCTGGGGGTGAATTGATGCTGCTCGTTGTCCTTAGTTATGTCCTGAGTTGTGGACAGACATGGGCAGTACAAACCAAGTTCTATCGAAAAACTCAAAGAACGATAGAACTTGCTCGGGTTGTACCGTTGCCGATAGAACTGCTGGGACGTTGTCTGTTCCCTTGATGATGCCTGGAACAATCGTGGGCGGAGTGGGCCACAAAGTGGCCGCTGGACCGTCTGCCTTTGGTCGCTGCGTCGGGGCGTTGAGCCTGGGTTTGGGTGGGGGCACCTACGCTTGCCGCGCAGGGAGGGTACATGTTCCAGCGGACGATCGCGTTGATGAACCAGAAGGGTGGCGTCGGCAAGACGACGACGGCTGTGAACCTGGCCGCGGGCGTGGCGGCGCTGGGCCGGCGTGTGCTGCTGGTGGACATGGACCCGCAGGGGCACGCCAGCTTGCACCTGGGGCACGAGCAGGGCCAGGGGCAAGGGAGTGTCTACGACGTGCTGATGGACCCTGGCACGCCCATCGGGCGGGTGGCGCGTGTGGTGCGCCCGAACCTGACGCTGTTGCCCGGCGAGACGGACATGGCCGGGGTCGAGAGCGACCTTGCGGGCGCGCCCGATCGGCTGACGCGGTTGCGCTCGGCATTGCAGTCGGCGCGCGAGCAGTTTGACTTTGTCCTCATCGACTGCCCGCCGTCGCTGGGGTTGCTGACGCTCAACGCGCTGGCGGCGGTTCGGGAGGTGCTCATCCCGATGCAGGCGCACTTCCTGGCGTTGCAGGGGCTGGGCAAACTCCTGGAGACCGTCGGGCTGGTCAACCAGTCTATTAATAAGGAGTTGGGTGTTTCGGGTGTGGTGCTGTGCGCGCACGATGGGGTTACGAGTCATGCGCGCGAGGTGGTGGCGGACATCGAACAGTTCTTTGCCAGTGCTCGGGGCGGGGAGGGAGCGTGCCGGTTTGCGCGGGTCTATCGCCCGGCCGTTCGGCGGAACATCAAACTGGCCGAGTGCCCGAGCTTTGGCAAGCACATCTTTGAGTATGCGCCGTGGTGCCCGGGGGCGATGGACTATCGGGCGCTGGCCGAGGTGCTCGTGGCCGAGCAGGACATGATGCGCGCGGGCAAGGGCCTGGGCGAAGTCGTGAGCGTCGCGGGCAGGGCGGGGGCGTTGTTGTGAGCGTGATTGCGCGTGCAACGGTGGTGGTGGGGATGGAGGTGCACATCGAGCTTGCCTGCCGAACGAAGGTCTTTTCGCGTGCGCTCAGCCCGGCAGGCTTTGGGCATGCGGAGGGTGGGGCCAACGAGTGCATCGACGCGCTGGTGCTGGGGCTGCCCGGATCGCTGCCGGTGTTGAATGCTGAGGCGGTGCGGATGAGTATTGCGGTGGGGTTGGCTCTCAACTGCGCGATCGCGCCGCTGACGCGTTGGGACCGCAAGGGTTATTTTTACCCGGACATGCCCAAGGGGTACCAGATCAGCCAGTACGACGTGCCGTTGTGCTCGGATGGATTTATGGATGTGCCCGTGCCGGCGCTGGGTGGTGGTGATGCCGGGCCGATCGCAGTTGACGAGGGTGCCGAGCCGGTGCGTGTGGGGATCATCCGCGCGCACCTTGAGGAGGACGCCGGCAAGTTGCTGCACGAGGCTCCGGGCGGCGGCGCGATTGGGCACTCGATCGTGGACCTCAACCGCGCGGGCACGGCACTGCTGGAAGTAGTAACCAAGCCAGACTTTCGGTCGGCGCAGAGCGTGGTGCTGTTTTGTCAGCAGTTGCGTGGCATCTGCATGGCGCTGGGGGTTACGCGTGGGGTGATGCAGCGTGGGCACATGCGCTTTGAGCCGAATATCAACTGCGAGTTGACGTTGGATGACGGGCGTGTAGTCAAGACCCCGATTGTGGAGGTCAAGAACCTCAACTCGTTCAAGGCGGTGCGCGGGGCGATCGAGTTTGAGGCCCGCCAGCAGCCTGCGCGCTGGCTGGCCGACGGGCGTGAGATGGGCGCGGGGACCAAGCAGACGCGTGGCTGGGACGATCGGCGTGGGGCGACGTTCGTCCAGCGGCAGAAGGAGGACGCGCACGACTATCGCTACTTCCCCGACCCGGACTTGTTGCCGGTGGTGGTCAGCGAGGAACTGGTGCAGTCGGTGCGCCGCTCGCTGCCGGAGTTGCCGGTGCAGCGGAGGCAACGCTACCGCGAGGCGTTTGGCCTTGGCCCCAAGGAGGCCTCGGCCCTCTCGGCAGATGTCCACGCGGGTGCCTATCTCGATGCCGTGGTTGAACATGCCGTCGCGCACGGCGTGCCGGCGCAGCGTGCCGGGAAGGCCGGCGCAAACCTGATACTCAACACCCTCTTCCGCATCGCACCGGAGGATGTGCCCGTGAGCGAACTGGGGATCACGCCTTCGGCACTGGCGGGCGTCGTCGTGCTGCGCGACAAGGGTGATATATCAGCGCAGAGCGCCGATGATCTGCTCGTCAAGGTGCGCGAGGGTGGAGGCGCGACGGCGACGGGTGAACAGGTGGCCCAGCTCGCCAAGGGGCTGGGGATGATCCGCGTGCGGGATGCCGGCGCGATGCAGGAGTGGGTGGAGCAGGCAATCGCCGGGAACCCGCAGGCCGCAGCCGACGTGCGGGCGGGCAAAGACCCGGCGATCGGGCGGCTCGTTGGCGCGGCGATGAAACTCGCCGGGGGCCAGGCCGACGCGGCGGAACTGCGGTCGATGATCCAGACGAAACTGCGCGGGTGATAGAAAACAAAGAGGTTCGCGGAGGGGGCAGAGGTAGGTGGAGGGACGCGGAGCAGATGTGGTGTGTGTCGTGTGTGCGTTTGGAGGTGCGGAGCCTGAGCGCTGGACCAGCACTCGGCCCTAACCTCCAGCCTCTCGCCCAGCCCCTTGCCCTTCCCTCCCCTTCCCTTAGCACCCGGCAAAGAAGCGGTTGAGGAAGACGATGATGTCGTCGGCGGTGAACTGCCGATCCGGCGTTGTGCTCTGGCCTGGGCCTGCGACGTCTGCCCGCGCGTCGCTGGCGAAGAACCAGTTGAGGAAGACGATGATGTCGTCAGCCGTGAGCGCGTTGTCGCTGCCGATGCTCTGGCCCGGGCCGGCGACGTCGCTGGGGCCGCAGGCCTGTGTGCGGATGGTGCGGTAGGCCCAGATGTTGTTGTTGGGGCCAGCGACGACGAGCGTGCCGTCTGTGCCGAGGGCGGGGCCCCCCTGGTTGAGGTTGTCGCCTGTTGAGACGACCCACCGTTCTGTCAAGTCAGCGTTGAAGGAATAGATCTTGCCGGACGGGAAGAACGAGCCGCCCGCGGCACCGTTGGAGACGTAGAGCACCCCGCGCTGGTCGATGGCCATGTGTATCTGCATGTACCCGGCCTCGATGATGGTCGTCGATTCGTTGACCACAAGCCCCGTCGCGGGGTTGATGCGTTGCAGCCGGCCGGTGGATTCGAACGGCTGCGTACCCGTCCAGGACATGGAGTAGATCGAGCCGTCGGGCCCGACGCCCCAGCGAGCGGCGGCCCCACCGCCGTGGGCCGGTGTCCGCCAGTTCTCCACGATCTCGGTGCCCGTGTCGGTGAAACTATACAGGAAGTCGAACCTGTCGTCGTTGTTCTGCGCCCGCGTGACGTAGATGCGCCCGTCCAGGCCGACGAACGGGGCGTTCTCAAGGTTCCCGCCAACCATCGCGGGGCCTTGGTACTCAAACGCCCCGGTCGTGAGGTTGAAGCGCTTGAGGCGGTTGATCCCGTTGACCAGGTCGGCAACGTACACGGCGTTGCCGAAGATCGCCGCACCGGCATACTCCCAGACTTGCGCCACGCGCGGCGTGCGCCACAGGCGTGCGCCCGTCAGCGCGTCGTAACGGTCGAGGTATTGCGGCGAGGCGATCACAGGGTCCCCGTTGGGTGCAAAGACCGCGCCGTTGTACGTGCCCGAGGCGATCTCAGAGCGAGCGGGCGAAGCCCCGGCGGTGTTCCAGAGGATCGCGCCCGTCGCGGCGTCGAGGCAGTAGAGCGGGGCGTTGCGGCTCCCGCCGTTGCCCGAGCGCGAGGCGAAGATGCGCCCGTTGCTGACGCCAGCGATCCAGGTCGTCCAGTTCCCAGGCTCATACGGGATGTGTGCACGCCAGAGCTCTGCGCCCGTGTCCAAGTCCAGCGCGATGATCGGGGCATCGGTCGGGTCGGCAATGAGCGGGTCAAGGTTGGACGGGAACTCGTTCTGCCGGACGAGGAAGACCCGCCGACCCTCGATGAACGGCTGCCAGGGGATCCAGGATAACTCTCCACCCTCCCAAAGCACGTCGGGCGCGTCAGGCCCGACGACAGAGACCAGCCCGTTGGACTGTGCATTGCCGCCGACGCTCGTCCAGCTCTGAGGCTGGGCCTGGGCGAGGCTGGAGGAAAGAAACGCTGCGGTGACTGCGGCAAGACAATACGCGGGCTTCATCATGGGCAAACTCCAAGAAGGTTGGTTGGTATCCCGGCTCACTCCCAAGCGAGGGTGCACCCTCGCCTCTGTTAATGGTTTAAGATAACCCACAATTTTACGACTTGCCAACACTTTTGGAAGTTTTTTTAGAAAAACGTGCTACACTCTGACTGGGGGTTGCCCTGTGGTTTGCAGGCGCGACCTCGGCAAAGGAGCAGCGTTGGCAATAGGAAGAATCCAACCCAGAACAGGCCTTCTAAAAACCGACCACCAGGCCCTGGGCGCCACCCCGGGGCCGGGTACGCAAGGCTTTTCCGAGGCCGTTGGGGAGGTGGCTAGGGGGCTGAGCTTGGCGGTTGGCGCGCTGTTGGCGAGCGTTCCCGGGCCGTGCCGGACGAGTGCGGAGTTGGCGGCGACATGGGGGATCGATGTCAACCTGGCCTGGAAACTGCTGAAAATCGCAGGGACCGCGCCGGGAACCGACGCTTTATCCGCCCTGCGGCGGGTGCCCGGGCGGGGCGCGGTGCGCATTGTGCTGCGCGCGGCCGATCGGCTTGGGGTCGACGCGGGCGTCATGGCCCAGGCTCAGGAAGCCTTCGAGGCCTATGCCCGGCTGATGGAGCAGCACGCCGGGACGCGCTCGGCCCTTGACTCGCTGCTCATGCACGCCGGCGCGGGCACGCCGGGGGGAGACTTGGCAGCACGCCGGTCGGCCTTTCGGGCTAATGCCGCGACCGTCGGGGTGCAGGCAGAGGTCCAGGTTACCTGCTATCTCTTCTGGCCCGAGCAGACCAAAGAGGGGGAGGGCACCTCAGCCGCGGGGGTTCTGCGGGGCTTTGGGGGCTTCAGCCGGCTGCGAGGGGATGTCGCCTGGATCATCGGCCGCGGCAGACGATCGGACATGCAAGGGCAGAGCTATGGCCAGCCCACCCCGGTCCCCATCGACCCCGACACGGCAGAGCAGTTCGGGGGCGTCCCGCTGGTGCGGGCGCTGACGGCAGGGGAACTGCCCAAGGTCAGCCGGTCGCACCTCCCCGACGGCACGGCTATCGACCGCCTCCTGAGCGGACCCGTCGGGCGCGGCTCGGCGTTGACCTTTTTCATGGCCGAGACGATCCGCCCAGGGCTGGCCGATCGCAACGACCCGGACAACCAGGTGCTGCGCCTGGCCGCCTCGGCACACACACCCAGCGAGATGCTGGTCATGGACGTGCTCTTCCACCGCGCTTTGCCCCCGATGGGCAAGATGCTCGGCGGGCTTGCCTCCGAGCTCGGGGGGGTCAGCGTCGCCTTCACACCCGATGCGCAGCGCGTGATGCTGCACGGGGCCGGGCCGCTCGAAGAGCACGGCATGGGGGTGCAGACGCTGCACATCCAAGGCCTGCCACGCTACCCGCAACTCCTGGGCGAACTGTGCGCCCGGCTGGGCGTGCGTGCCGAGGACTTTGCGGCCTACCGCCTCAAGGTCGCCTATCCACCCATCCCCTGCGCCCTGCTGCTCGAACGCACCATGAACCCAGGCTGAACCGCCACCCCCTCCGCTAGCACCCCGCAAAGAAGCGGTTGAGGAAGACGATGATGTCGTCGGAGGTGAACTGGCCATCGGGGGTGGTGGACTGAGCCGGACCGGCGATGTCGGCGCGGGTGTCGTTGCCGAAGTACCAGTTGAGGAACACGATAATGTCGTCGGCCGTCAGTTGCCCGTCAGGGATGGGCACTTGGGAAGGACTTGCGACATCGGAGGGGTTGTTCTCACACCCGCACGAAATAACCGTGAGGTCCGCGGCATTGCTGGTTACGCTCCCGCAGGGGGTGGAGACGACGCAGTCGTACGGCCCCTCATCGGCACCCGATAGATTTGTCAGGGTGAGCGTGGCCGTGGCGGCGGAGGGGTTGGTAGTTGTGTTGATCGCCTCTCCCCAGAAGCGCCATTGATAGGTGAATGGGCCGGTGCCCGACGGCACGACGGAGAAGGTGGCCGGGACGTTTGAGCAGACGGTCGCCGACACCGGCTGGGTGGTGATTGTCGGTGCGGGTCTAGCGAATTTATACCGGGCGGGGGCTGAGGGGTGGCCGGGGGCCGAGGCGGGGTGGTGCGGGTGATGGGGGGGATGGGGTTCGGGGTGTGGTTGCTGAGCGGTTCTCTGGAGTGGTCAGTGGAGTCAAACCCCACCCCCACTCCCACCCCACCCCTAGCACCCCGCAAAGAAGCGGTTGAGGAAGACGATGATGTCGTCGGCCGTGAGTTCGCCGTCGATGGCGGTGGTGTTCTGGCCTGGGCCTGAGACGTCGCTGGTGAGGTCGCCGGCGAAGAAGCGGTTGAGGAAGACGATGATGTCGTCGGCGGTGAGTTCGCCGTCGATGGCGGTGGTGTTTTGGCCTGGGCCTGAGACGTTGCTGGGGTTGGGGCAGGGGTTGGGTGGGGGGAGGGTTGCGACAAACGCGCTGTCGATGAGGCCGTCAATAACTGCCTCACCGACGATGACGGTGCCATCGCCGGAGATGCCCGAGGCAGAGACCAGGAGGACGCCCGCGGGAACGAAGCCCCCGGCGGCAACGATCGCGTCGGCCAGCGAGTTGACGGTGTTGCCATCCCAGAACACCGCTTCGCTCGTTGCGCCGAGGATCGACTCGCCGACGATGCGCGAACCGTTGGCGTTGACGGCATAGGCGGTGGCCCTGGTGCTGCCCGGGCGCAGGGCAAGTGCGGCTGGTGCCCAGGCGGTCGGGCCGCCGGTCCATTTAACGGCGGGGAAGCCCGCCGGGTCTGTGCCCCACCCGACGACGGTGCTCCCGTCGTTAGAGACGCCATAGACCTCGCCGAGGTCCGTCCCGCCTGGGAGATCGGGGAGGATCGCCGAGGGACCGGCACCGCCGTTGACGTTGACCCATCCGGCGGGGTTGCTCGGCGAGGTGCCCCGGCGGAGGAAGCCGGCGATGATCGAGCCGTTGCCCGAGATGCCGCGTGCGAACGCGCCGGTAACGGTTACGCCCGTGGGCATGGCGATCGTCAGCGGGGCGATGCTGGCCGGGATGGTGCCGGGGGTGTGTTCCCAGCGAGCGGGTGTTGCTACGCCTAAAGGGGTAACAAACCCGACGATGCGTGTGCCGAGGTCGTCGATGGCAAAGCCGTTGGACTGGAGGACCGCGCCGCCTGGGAGGTCGGCCAGTGTGATGTTGTCCCCCGTGGCGCGGACGTGCAAGACGCCCTGGTTGTTGAGGATGATGGTGCCGCGTGCGCCGACAAGGAGCGAGCCGTCGGCGTTCGCGGCGTTGAGGGCGGTGCTGATCGTGCCGCCGATCTCGACGAAGAACCCAGCGTTGTAGTCGAGGTAGACCGGCCCGCCGTTGACGTTGTTGCCGCTGGTCGATTGCCCGACAAGCACGCCGGCGTCCTTGCTGATGCCGTTGAGGTCCATGAACTGGCCGAAGACATCGCCGCCCAGTGGGGTGTAGAGCGTGATCCCGGGCACGCCGGCGCTCGCACCCACGGCCAACCCGGCAACCGACACAAGCGACGCGATCAAGAGACGGTTCATTCGAGGCTCCAGAGTAAGTAAAACTGTGAACTACTGAAAAAAAATCGACACCCACATACGACCACGGCATCTTGGCGTTGCCGCCCACGACCAGCACCCCGCCAGCGGGCGCCAGGGCAATGGTCAGCAGTGATAAGTTGCACACACAGCCAGATCAGCACAGCCCAGGCCATTGATGCCGGCCACTGCAAACCATTACGTATATAGATACCCCACAGAGGCAGGCTCTGCCAGTATTCGTGCGATATTGCCAAGGAATCGGCAAAGTTCCTATCTGCTGAGTCAGCGTGATGGGTGGCAAACCCACACAGCAGCCGGACGTTGTATGGGTGCTCTTCTCTGAAGATGATCCCCCGACGGTTGCATGTCCGAAGCGGCAACACCACACCCTCAACTCCTCACTGGAGGCGATGTGTAGATCGGCTCTCCGAGCCGATCGGGTATCCCGGATCTCCGAGCCGGGCGCATTTGTCTTTGTGTGATGATTCCCTGTGCCAACCCCACCTCTGCCCCTCCCCTCGGGGGAGGGGTTCCTATTGAAAACAATCAGCAATCAGTGTCGTGTCCGCGTTCGCGCGTCTGCGTGGCGTGCATCTACACTCGTGCGCGTGTGAACGAGTCTTTGCTGCACAAGGTTGCCGCTGGCGACGCCGGGGCCGTCAAGGAGTTGACCAGGCGGTATGCCGGGCTGGTCTATGCATTGGCCCGGCGGATGTGCCTGAGCCAGAACGAGGTCGAGGACGCGGTGCAGGACATCTTCATCGCACTCTGGCAGAGCGCGGCACGCTACAACCCCGCGATCGCGGGGGAGGACACGTTCGTGGCGATGGTCGCACGCCGACGGCTGATCGACCGCCGACGCAAGTCTGTGCGCAGGCGCATCGAGCAGGGGACCGAAGACTTTTCGTTCATGACCAGCGACGAGACCCTAGCCAGCGCGCCCGGCGCGGGGGCGGAACTCTCCGAAGACGCCCGCATGGCCGCAGCCATGCTGCAAACACTCCGTCCTGAGCAGCAGCAGGTGCTGCGCTTGGCGGTCGGGCAGGGGTACAGCCACGAGCAGATCAGCGGGTTATTGGACTTGCCGCTGGGGACGGTCAAGACGCACGTCCGGCGGGGGTTGATATCGTTGCGTTCGGCACTGCAAAAACACCGCTCCGGGGCGAATCCAAACCGGGATTCGGGCGAAGGAACAGAAGATCGGCAAGCGTGATGGACAACACCCCCAGGTATATCCCGAACGACGACCTCCCGTTGACCCGGCTGGACGAGCTTTTGGCCGATCGGGCTGTGGGATCGTTGACGCAGGCGGAGGCCGCGGAACTTCGGCAACTGCTCAACCGCGCGGGGAAGTCGGAGGACAACTCATTGGAGATCGCCGCGGCTGCATTTGACCGCGCGTTGGAGCCAGCCCGGGGTGTGGTGATTCCTGATGACCTCATCGAGCGGATCGAGCGTGAAGGCTCGGCGTGGTGCGCGGGCGTGGCCAGCGCGCGCGAGAACGTGCTGGCCCGGCTGGGCAGCAGCGGCAGCAGGCTCCTCGACAGCCGGGCCGTGCGCACGCCGATGGTCATGGGCCATCGCTACCTGCGTGAGTGGTCTGGCTGGATAGCCACGGCGGCGTGCCTGGGTTTCGGCGCGTTCATGTTCGCAGGTCGTTTCAACGCACCAGCGCCGACGGGCAACGACGTGGCTGAGCGCTTCGCCGCGCCACAGCAGCGGGCGGTGTTGATCCCCGAGCCGATCGCGGGTCCTGTCCAGCGCCTTGCTGAGGATATGACCGCGCGTGCATTTGAGCGTCTTGGGCGTATTTTCAGCGGCCCGAGCGGGGACGTTGTGATCGTGCCGATTGGCAAGGCCGCGCCGGATGCGGGCGACGAGGTAACCATCGGGGAGGTGGTCTGGAGCCGGCGTGAGGGGGCGGGGGTGGTGCGTCTGAGCAACATCAAGCCAGCGGAGTCTGCGGGCAAGAACCTGCAGTTGTGGGTCTTTGACTCGGCGCGTGGTCAGAAGCACCCGATCAACGCCGGGGTCGTGCCGATCCGCCCGGGGCAGACGGACGTGCTGGTAACGCTGGACCCATCGATGCCGATTGCCGACGCGGCGGCGTTTGTTGTTACGCTTGAGCCGCCTGGTGGGTCGGTGGTGGCCGAGCGCGACAACATGCTGGCGGTGGGCTTCGTCGCCGCGGGCGAGGGGATGGCCCCGCCGCCGATCTTTGTTGATCTGCCGGTTGGGCGGTGACACTCCCCAACCTGATAACGCACAAACCCCGTCAACTTCCCACCCGCGCCCACAACGTCCTTGATCTTCTTGCTCGGGTCCTTGATGAACGGCTGCTCGTTGAGCGCACGCTCCTCGACGAACTTCTTGATCGCGCCCTCGACCATCTTCTCGGCGATCTGCGCCGGCTTGCCGCTCTCGATCGCCTGCTCGACGCGGAACTTCCGCTCCTTCTCGATCAACTCGGCGGGGATCTCCGCCGTTGTTACGCCCAGCGGGCGGTCGGGGTTGGCGACGATGTGCATGCCGATCTCTTTGAGCAGCTCGGCCGACGCCGTGCCCTCGGCCTTGATCAGCGCGGCAGATTTATTATCAAAGTGCACGTACGCCCCAAATACACCACCCTCAAAGACAACCCCGCGTGCAAACGAACAGTTCTCGTTGGAGCTGATCCGAATCTCGTCGATGATCGCCGTCATCGCCGGCGTTGCCGTGATGGCCCCGGCAGGGAGTTTGAGGGCCTCCTCGGCGACGCGGTTGCAGACATCGCCGAACTTCTCGTTCATAGCCGTGAAGTCGGTCTCGGCACGCACCTCGATGATCGCGGCCTTGCCCGCCCCGATCGCCACGGCGACGCGGCCCGCGCCGGCCGCACGGTCAGTCCGGCTGTCCATCTTCCCCTTGAGGGCTTTGCGGAGGTGGTCCTTGGCCTTCTCAAAGTCCCCCCCGACCTCGACGAGGGCCTTCTTGCACTCCATCATCGACAGGCCGGTGTCGTTGCGGAGCTTCATCACGGTTGCTGCGGAGATTTCCACTGTTCGGTTCCTTGCACTTGCTGCCAAACGAATCTACTGCCCGACGGATTTTTCACCAACTCACTTGCTGCACTCGGCACAGGTTTACAACCTGTGCGCTACACCCGGGTGGGTTGGAAACTCGCCCCACCAGCGCCACGCTCTTACGCCTTCGCCACGCCCGGCGCGATCGCCTCGGCCGGTGCCGACGGCTCATCGGCGCGGAACTGGCTCCGCCGGCTGCGGCGTGGGCGGTCCCCGTCCGGGCCGCCGATGCCTGTGTCCCCGCCGTCGCGTTCACCCTCGCCCGTGCCGCGCTGGCCCGGGGCGGGCTTCTCCGACTGGCGCTGCTGCTTGCCCTCGGCGATCGCCAGGCACAGCTCGCGCACGACCACGTCGATCGAACGCATCGAATCGTCGTTGCCCGGGATGGCAATATCCGCCAGCTCCGGCGACCCGTCGGTGTCGATGAGGCAGACCGTTGGGATGCCCAGCTTGCGGGCCTCTTTGATGGCCGAGAGCTCGCGCTTGGTGTCGATGACGACGAGCGCGCCGGGGAGTTTGTCCATCCCCTTGATCCCCGAGAGGTTGCGCTTCATCTTGTTCATCTCCCGGCGGAGCTGGCTCTCCATCTTCTTGCTGTAGCTGGCAAAGTTGTCGGCCGCCTCGATCGCTTCGAGTTCTTCAAGGCGCTTGAGGCGTGAGCGGATGGTGCGGAAGTTGGTGAGCGTGCCGCCGAGCCAGCGCTCGATGCAGTAGTGCATCTTCACATCGCCGACGCGCTGCTCGAGCACGCTGCGAGCCTGGCGCTTGGTGCCGACGAAGCAGACGTCCTTGCCGTCGGCGACGACGCGCGCGAGGAACTTCTTGGCCAGCAGCAGGCCCTTGACGGTCTCCTTGATGTCGATGATGTGGATCCCGTTGCGCTTGCCCCAGATGTAGGGGGCCATCTTGGGGTTCCAAGAGGCCGAGCGCTGCCCGAAGTGGATCCCCGATTCAACCAGGTCCGCAACCAGTTGCGATGACATAACACAAACCCTTTCAGCGACACCGGCAACGCCCGGCTCAGTCGGCACCAAAGGCCCAAAGGCCCCGAAGCCCGCGCGTCGCCCAAGGGCGCTTCACGCACAAACACGCACAGGGTGCCCACGCCGAACACCGGCACAGACCACCCGCCCGGGCTGAGCACCCAGGTAAGGAAGTATAGCCACCGGACCCCGACCGGCAATCAGGCAAACACAACCAGTTCCATCTGCGATGCTCGCCCAGAGCAGTGGCATGTGGCACAAATCGCCGCTGTTTTTTTGCCCAACCCCTCCCCCGAGGGGAGGGGCAGGGGTGGGGTTGACAACTTCGGACGCACGACATTCACGGGTGATCCCTATAATTCCCACGGCCTCGAGCGTTACACGGACCTTCCAGTCGGTCCC
The DNA here is from genome assembly GCA_021299385.1 of Phycisphaeraceae bacterium. Lineage (GTDB taxonomy): Bacteria > Planctomycetota > Phycisphaerae > Phycisphaerales > UBA1924 > JAJTGZ01. The sequence continues at coordinate 26,398 of JAJTGZ010000047.1, forward strand.
ATCGACTGGCCCTTTGTCAACGCTGAGATCGGCCTTCCATAAGCCGGCGTTTCTAAGCGGACAATACCCATGCTTACCGATTGGCAACGATTCAGAGTCGCGGTCGCATCCGCGATCACGCCGCACCAGGTTGCAGAGCTTCTGATGCACCCGATGACCGTTGAGGGCCCCCTGATTATTTCAGGTATCGTCCGCATGACGCAACCTGCCCCGCTGGATGACATTACGTTTGAGTTTCGGGATCATCTTGAGATGAGCATGTATGGAGCCTCGAGTTCGCAGTCAAGCGTGCGAGACTACCACGTAGCCGTGGCGTGCGCGCTGATCGAGTATGTGGTTCTTCAACCTGACCGTCCAGTGTACGATCTGGCCTGTCCGCTTGGCCTTTTGTTGCTTGCATCATTTGACCACCCCGATACAGTCCGGCGGCACTCTTTGTCTGACGTGATCAGTAGCCTCGCGCCGGCAGCGGAGGACAAGCAGGCCTCGGCTGAGCTGCTGGCCGCGGCGAGTGTTGCGAAACTCTTTGGTTCCACGCCAAAGAAGAACAAGAAACACGTTTACACGCCAAAGAAGAGTAATAAGAAACACCCTCGCAAAGACCAAATAGCGTCGGCTGTCTCAGCAAGGGTTCGCGAGTTGCTTGCAAATGGCGACATCGATACCGGATCGCCCTCAAGCGTAACGAGTGTGTTTTGGGATTGGCTGGGGGATAAGAATGCTC
>JAJTGZ010000048.1 GCA_021299385.1 Phycisphaeraceae bacterium
GGCCCTGACCTTGGCCCTGACCTTGCCGGGGGTGCTGCTGTTGTGCCTGTGGCGGTTGCTGCTGGGCGGGCTGGGGTTGCTGGGCAGAGTCGGGGTTGGATTGGTCGGGTGTTGGTGCGCCCTGCCCACGTTTCTTGCGTCGGCGCCGGCGTTTCTTTGCTGAGCCTGTGGGTGCGCCGGCGGCGCCACCTGCGGGCGCGGCAGGGCTGCCGGGCAACACGGCCGGGGGTGTGGGTATGGATTTGGGCTGGCCGGGCTGGCCGGGGGAGTGCATTTCTTGGGCCACGGGTTGTCCCTGATGATCGCGTGCGTGTGCCGGGTTGAGAACCCTGCGGGCAGGCCTGCGACGGTGAACACACGACAGGACGGCAAAGGCCAGCCCACAGTCGTGAGCAGGAGCATAGCGGGGTCAAAGCCTTGGCGGCGGGGGCAAGGATCGTTTGCGCACCCCGCGCAAACGCCAGCACCGCACCCCCCGTTGCTACCATCACCCCTGATGCGTGAACTGCGGGGCATACCGGTCTCCCCTGGCGTAGCCATAGGCTCGGCGTTCGTCGTCGAGGACCAGAAACGCCGCATCCCCAAACGCGCCATCGCCCCGGCCGACGCTCCCGCCGAGCTTGCCCGGCTGGACTCGGCGCTCCGCGCCTCCATCGCCGAGCTCACCGCCGTGCGCGCCCATACCAAAGCCGAGCTCGGCGATGAGGCCGCCAAGATCTTCTCCTTCCACATCGGGATGCTCGCCGACAAGTCGCTGACGCTCCCGATGCGCCACGCCGTGGAAAATGACCTCGTAACCGCCGAGTACGCCGTCTTTGCCACGCTCCAGGCCCTTGCCGACCGTTTTGCCGCCTTCGGCGAGGGGGCCTTCAAGACCAAGGTCGACGACGTCAACGACCTGGCCCAGCGCGTCCTCAAGCACCTCGTCGGCGAGTCGGTCTCGCGCCTGGCCAATATCAAGCAGCCCGCCGTCGTCCTCTCGCGCGACCTGACACCCAGCCAGGCCGCAGCCTTCAACCGCGAGCACGTCCTCGGCTTTGTTACCGAGGCCGGCGGGCGCACCGGGCACACCGGCATCTTCGCCCGTGCACTTGGCATACCCGCCGTTGTCGCCTGCAAGCAAGCAACCGAGCTGGCCACCCCCGGCACCCCAGTCATCATCGACGGCGAGAGCGGTGCCGTGATCCTCGACCCCGACCTAGCCACGCTGGCCCGCTACCGAAAAATCCGCGAGCGCGACCGCCTCTTCCGCCTCAAACTCGACGACCTCCGCGAGCTCCCCTGCCAGACCCTCGACGCCGTGCCCATCGACCTGCAAGGGAACATCGAGTTCCCCGAAGAAATCGCCCAGGTCCTCGCCGCGGGTGGCACGGGCGTCGGCCTCTACCGCACCGAGTACCTCTACCTCGCCCAGGACAAAGAACCGACCGAAGAGGACCACTACCAGGCCTACGCCCGCTGCGTCGGCCTCCTGGGCGGGCGCCCCCTGACGATCCGCACCATGGACCTGGGCGCCGACAAATACACCCAAGAGCGCGCCGACAACCCCGAGCGCAACCCCATGCTCGGCTGCCGGAGCATCCGCTACTGCCTCCAAAACCCCGGCCTCTTCAAACGCCAACTCCGCGCCATCCTCCGCGCCAGCGCACTCGGCCCCGTCCGCGTCATGTTCCCGCTGGTAACGACCCCCGAAGAGTTCCGCCGGGCACGCTTCGTCCTCAACGAGGTCATCGAAGACCTCCGCGACGAGGGCGTCGCCGTCGACGCCAATATCAAAGTCGGCATGATGGTCGAGGTCCCCTCCGCCGCGATCTGCGCCGAGATGTTCGCCAACCAGGCCGACTTCTTCTCCATCGGCACCAACGACCTCGTGCAATACACCCTTGCCGTTGACCGCACCAACGAGCAGGTCGCCGGGATGTACAACCCCGCGAACCCCGCCGTCGTCGCCCTCGTACGCAACACCGTTCGGGCCGCCTCGGCAGGGAACATCCCCGTCTCCTGCTGCGGCGAGAGCGCGGGGGAGCTCGAATATGTCATGCTTTTGCTTGGTTTGGGCCTCCGCAGCCTCTCGGCGTCGGCCCCGGCCCTCCCGGCCGTGAAACGGCTCGTCCGGAGTGTTACAATAGAGCAGTGCGAGCAGGTGGTCGAAAAGGCCTCCCGGCTTGATTCCGATGCCGCGGTGAGCAGCTATCTGCGCGACGCGACCAGGAAGATCATCCCCGAGGCGTTCGACGGACGTTCCGCCGAATAGCCCCGGATCAGACATCAGGCGTGCAGGCCCGGGGCCCGCGCCGCAAGGACACCGGTCGCCGGCGCACGTGCGCACGGGCGGCTCGCACCAGTTGCCAGGCCACGCGCCTGTCGCCCTGGTCGCTTGAGCCCGGCACGACGAGCAGGCGACGCTCATCTCCCCGCCCGCACGCGCGAAACACTCGCGCCGCCGCCGGGGAAACAAGGCCCACGTACAGACCCCACCCTGGGCCTGGCGCGGGCGGGAGGCCGTGGGCCTCAGGTCCTTGCAGGCGGGAACCAGACCGGCAGCGCCCCAACGGCACGCAGGCGTCCGCACGCCCGGGCCAAGAAAGGGCCACACATGGCCGAAACAAAAGATAAAATCAAGCGCCAACTCATCATCAACTACGTCCCGGGCGAAGAGTGCCGCGTCGCCGTTGTCAACAACGGCCGGCTCGACGAGTTCTTCAGCGAAAAACGCGACAGCGTTTCGCACGTCGGCAACATCTACGTCGGGCGCGTAACCAACGTCGAACCCTCCATCCAGGCCGCCTTCATCGACTTCGGCCTGCCCCAGGGGGGCTTCCTGCACGTCTCGGACGTCCACCCCTACTACTTCCCCAGCGACGACAGCGAAGAAGGCGCCACCGAACGCGTCGGCAAAAAAACACCACGCCGAGACCGCCCACCCATCCAAGACTGCTTCAAACGCGGCCAGGAAATCGTCGTCCAAGTCCTCAAAGAGGGCGTCGGCAGCAAAGGCCCCACCGTAACGAGCTACCTCAGCATCCCAGGCCGCTACCTCGTGATGATGCCCCAGATGGACCGCGTCGGCGTCAGCCGAAAGGTCGAAGATGAGGAACTACGCAAGAAGATGGTCGCCATCCTCGACCAGCTCGACCTACCCGACGGCTTCGGCTTCATCCTCCGCACCGCCGGGCTGGACAGGACCAAGACCGAACTCAAACGCGACCTGGCCTACCTCATGCGCCTGCAAAAAGACATGGAAAAACGACGCAAGGCCGGCAGCAAAACCCGCCTGCTCTACGCCGAGAGCGACCTGCTCCTGCGCGCCCTGCGCGACATGCTCACCGCTGACACCGACGAGGTCATCATCGACAGCGAGCCGGGCCTCAAACGCGCCGCCAACTTCATGCGCATCTTCAGCCCACGCAGCAGCACCAAACTCCTGCACTTCTCCGGCAACACCCCCATCTACCACGCCCTGGGCGTCGAAGAGCAAATCCGCACCATGTACAGCCGGGATGTGCCACTGCCCTCCGGCGGCCGCCTGGTCATCGACGAGGCCGAGGCACTCGTCGCCATCGACGTCAACAGCGGCAAAAGCCGCAGCGCCGGCGACAGCGAAGAAAACGCCTACAACACCAACCTCGAAGCCGCCGACGAAATCTGCCGGCAACTCCGCCTCCGCGACCTCGGCGGCATCGTCATCAACGACCTCATCGATATGCGCAGCGCCAAGCACCGCCGCGATATCGAGGCACGCTTCCAGGCCATCCTCGAAACCGACCGCGCACGCAGCACCGTGCTCCCCATCGGTGAGTTCGGCGTCCTGGAACTCACCCGCCAACGCATGCGCGGCAGCCACGAGAGCATCCACTTCCAAGACTGCCCAACGTGCCGGGGCCGCGGCATGATCCAACGCCCCGACAGCGTCGCCGCCGATGCACTCCGCGAACTCGCCGCGCTGCTGGACCACCCCAAGGTCGCCAAGGCCGAGATGGTCATCAACCCCCGCATCGCAGGCGAACTGCTCAGCAGCAAACGCAAGCACCTCTCACGCCTCGAGCGCATCACCGGCAAGCAACTGGCCATCCGCCTCTCCGACGCCACAGGCCTCGACCGCGTCGCCTTCTACGCCTACGACGCCCAGGGCAGCGACATCGAGATCGACCGCCTCCCCAAACGCCACGCCACGAGCCGGGCGAGGAGGAGCAAGACCCCGCCCAGCCCGAAGTCTTCGCGATGGAACTGGACCCGAACGCACCCGCCGCCGAGGGTGAAAACTTTTCTCTCTCAGGGATCAACAGCGGGGGCCGCAAAAAGAAACGCCGCCGGGGCCGCGGCTCCCCGGGCAGCCCCGAGGCCCGCCGAGATGAGGGCCTCCGCCCCGACGGCACACGCATCCACACCCCACCACGGAGCGAACCCGTCCACTCACCGGGCCAGCAACCCGCACACCCACACCAAAGCCCCGACCGCTCGGCCGAGCCCGGCAACGAGCAGGGCAGCGCCACACCAGGCCAAGGTCCAGACCAGCCCGGCAGCCCAACCGGCGATAGTGGCGAGGCCGGCCGACGCCGCCGACGCCGCCGACGGGGCGGGCGCGGCCGCGGCCGCGATGCCGGCCCCGACGGGCAACCCCCCGCCTCCACTGGCCAAGGAACCCCAGCAACCTTCATCGGCCCCGATGATGAGGTCGAACGACTCCCACCACCACCCACAGCAGAGGACCTCGCCGAGGGTGGCACCATGACCCTCGGCCGGCTCGCACGCCTCCTCCGCGTCCGCGCCAACGCCATCATCGGCACCTGCCTGGACGAAAACATCCCCGCACAGCTCGTCGCCGATGAGAACAGCGTCATCGAGCCCGAACTCGAAACCAAAATCAGAGCCTGGTTCCCACCCCCCACACACAACCGCCCACCATCCCATCAACCTTCACGGCAACCCTCCCCCGGCAACGCCGAGCTCCTCACCTCCGCCACCGACGGCATCGTCGTCCAAGGCCCAGGCGACGACGCGCCCCAACCCACCAACCCCGCCGAGGGCCTCGGCTCGGACAGCAACCCAGGCACAGGCCCCAACACGGGCACTGGAACCGAAGCGGAGAAACGCCGTCGCCGCCGCCGTCGCGGCGGACGAGGCAGAGGCAGAGGTGGCGACGCCCCCAACCCCCCCACCGCCGGTCCCGCCGGTCCAGCCCAAATCAACGCCGACCGCGCCCCACGCCCACCCAACAACCAAGGTGGTCGCGACGGTGGCAACCGCAACGACCGCGGCCGAGACCGCAACGACCGCCCACCCAGCCGAGACACCAACCGCGCACCACGCCCCGGCAGCAGCACCCCCGCCCCGGCCAGTCCTGCGCCCGCTCCCGCACCCGCCAAACCACCCGTCCGCACCCTCTACGGCAGCGTGATCCGCAAACTCAAGCCCGGGCAGATCGGCTCCATCAAACGCGAAGAATAAACACCACGGGCCGATCATCTCCCTCTTTCTTCACCCACGCCAGCGTCGTTGCTGGCATACCAAGATTCAAGAATGAGACACCCATGAAAGCCAGCAAGACGATCGCTTCCCTGGCCTGCCTCGCCCTGGGCCTCACCCTCGCCCCCGCCGGGTGCGAGAAGACCCCCTCGCCCAGCGACGCCGCCGCCGGCGCTGCCGCCGCCGCCAAGGCCGCTGTTGACAAAGTCCAGGCGGAGGGCTCCAAGTGGATCACCGACACAGCCGAGAAGCAGTGGCCCGAGGTCAAGAAAACCCTCGAATCACTCGCCGCCAAGGCCGGCTCCATCCCCGACCCCGCCCTCAAGAGCAAGGCCCAGGCCCTCCTGGCCGACCTCCAAGCCAATGTCCCCCAGATCGAGAACGCCGTCGCACAGATCAAAAACTACAAAGTCGGCAGCGGCGACCCCGCCGGCATGCTCGCCAAGGCCAAAGAACTCTGGGCCACCTTCGAGAGCAAACTCAGCGAGCTCAAAGGCCTCGTCAAGTAACAAACGCTCGCCAACGTCTTTCTTATGAACCCCTCCCCCGAGGGGAGGGGCAGGGGTGGGGTTGACCACTTCGAACGCACCAGCTTCAGTGCTGATCCGACTTACCCCCCACTCTCACCCTTCAGTTCACTCACCAGCGCCTCGGCCAGATACTCAAACTGCTCCACCGTGTTATACACCGCCGCCGTCAGCCGCAACACACGCTGCCGCGTCCCGTCGGTCTTCGCAAGCCAATACGCCGGCACCTGAATCTTCCACTTCTGCCGAAGCCTGTAGTGGATCGGGTCAAACGGCCGAAGCGGGTCCAGCGCCGTCGGCACCGACCCCCCCGGCAGCGTAATCGCCGCCATCGCCCCCAACGCGTGCCCCGGCCCGATCGTCCTCCCACCACCCAACCCCCCCAGCCGATCACCCAAGATCGCCACGGCCTGCGCACGCAGATCGTTCTGCAACGCCCGCACACCACCAAGCCCATCCCCACCACCATCCCCAGGCACCATCCCCCCCAGCACATCCAAGCACATCGGCATGACCATAAACCCCGTGTAGTCCACCGACCCGACAAAGTCCGCCATCTGCCGGAACCTCGTCCGCCCAGGCACCGCGCTGTTGAACCCGTGCGAGATGATCAACGGCGCAAACGCCCCGCGATGTTTCTCCCCCACCGCCAAAAACGCCGTCCCCTTGGGCCCGCACGTCCACTTGTGCAGGTTCCCCGTGTAGTACGCCGCCCCGGCTCGCAAAAACTCCCGCACCGACAACTCCATATACCCCGGCGCGTGCGCACCATCAACGACCACCTCAAACCGCTCGTTGCCCAACTCCCGCGCCCGCGCCACCCCCTCACGCACAATCCGCAACGCCGGCAAAATCAACCCCGACGGGCTGGTAATATGGCTCAGCAGCAATAGCCGCGTCCGCGCCGTGATCCCCCCCACAATCGCCGCGACCACCTCATCATCACTTCGCATCGGGCACGGCAGCGCGGTTGTAACCACCTTCACGTCCACCCCACGCGCACACTCACGCTCCGCCGCCCAACGCAACGCGTTGCTGCACGCGTTGTACTCGTGCGTCCCCGTCAAGAGCTCATCGCCCGACCGCAACTGAAGGTTCCGCACAACGTTCGACACACCCGCCGTCGCGTTGGGGATCAGCATCAACCCCTCGTCGTCGGCATCGACCAGCCGAGCGATCCGCCGGCGCGCCGCCTCCATCAAGGGACCCGCCGACTCGACAAACCACTCCACCGTGTCCGCCTCTACACGCCGACGCAACTTCTCCTGCGCCTCCATCACAACAATCGGCGTCCCCCCAAACGACCCATGATTCAAGAACACCCGCCCACGATCCACCAAAAAATGCTCCGCCAACGGCCCATAAGACGGCAATGTCTTGGCAACTATCTCTCCACCCATCGCCATCACTCCTCACAACCCACCCACACACCCAAAAACCAACACCTCATCAAACAAGCCTTTACAAAATCCCCCTCTGCATTTCTACTCTGACCCTCAGTCCTCTGAGTAATTTCCCCTCTGGGCCCTCTGGGCCTCTGGAGTAAAGCTCTCTCCCCCTCACTCCCCAGAGTGCAGATAGTTGCTGCTCTCCTTCGTGATCCGTATGTCGTGCGGGTGGTTCTCCACCACCGTCGCCCCGCTCACCTTGCAGAACCGCGCGTGCTCGTGCACCTGCGCGAGCGTCTGGCAACCCAGGTACCCCATGCTCGCCTTGAGCCCGCCGACCATCTGGTAAACAAACTCGCTGAGCGGCCCGCGATACCCCACCAACCCCTCGACCCCCTCGGGCACAAACTTCTGCCTGGCCTTGTCCCCGATCATCGCCGTGTTCGCCGCCGGGCCTGCGCCAAGGCCCTGCCCATACCTGTCCGCGCTCCCGGCGTTCATCGCACCCTCGCTGCCCATCCCACGATAACTCTTATACCTCCTCCCATTGCGAATCACCATCTCCCCAGGCGACTCATCCAGACCCGCAAACAACGAACCCATCATCACCGCACCCGCGCCCCCAGCGATCGCCTTGGCAATATCCCCGCTCTGGCGAACGCCCCCGTCGGCGATCACCGCGATATCCGCACCCGCCTCCTGCACCCCGCGCACGGCCTCGAAGATCGCCGTCAACTGCGGCACACCAACACCCGTAACCACACGCGTCGTACAAATACTCCCCGGCCCGATCCCCACCTTCACCGCGTCCACGCCCGCGTCGATCAGCGCCTTTGCCGCGTCCGCCGTCGCGATGTTCCCCGCAATGACCTCAATATCAAACCTCTTCTTGAGCGTCCGCACCGTCCGCAGCACGTTCTCGCTGTGCCCGTGGCTGGTGTCCACTACCAGCACGTCCGCGTCGGCCGCCACCAAGGCCTCGGCACGCTCATACTGATCGACCCCCACCGCCGCCCCGCACCGCAAACGCCCACGCGCGTCCATGCACGCCGCGGGATAGGTGTGCAGCCGGTCAATATCCCGCATCGTGATGATCCCTGCCAGGTTCCCCGCAGGGTCCGTCAGCAGCAACTTTTCAACTTTGTTCTTATTCAAGATGCGCTCGGCCTGTTCGAGCGTCGTTCCCGCCGGGGCCGTGACCAGATTGTGCTTGGTCATCACGGTGCCCACGAGCGTCGCGTCGTCCTCGACAAACTTCAGATCGCGCCGTGTCAAAATGCCGATCGCCTTGCCCTTGGCGATGCCACCTTCAGTAACCGGGAAGCCCGAGACGTGGTAGCGGGCCATCAGCTGCCGGGCGTGCCCGACGGTGTCGGCGGGGCTGAGGGTCTTGGGGTCAACGATGATCCCGTTGGCCGATCGCTTGACCTTCTGCACCTCGCGCGCCTGCACATCAAACGGCAAGTTGCGGTGGATGATCCCCAGGCCACCCTGCTGCGCCAGCGCGATCGCCAGCGCGCTCTCGGTTACGGTGTCCATCGGCGCCGACAACAGCGGGATGTGCAAGCGGATGCTCCGCGTCAACTGCGTGGATGTGTCTGCCTCACTGGGAACGATCGTGCTCGCCCTCGGCAGCAGCAGCACGTCGTCAAACGTGATCCCATCAAGGGCGATCTTCTGATCCAACGGCACACGCACGCGAGAGGCCGGGCGCAGGCCCTGGCGATCACCTGGTAAGCAAGGGGCGGTATCGGTGTGGGCTTCCATGAGAGAGCGTACGGGGTGGCCGCCCGTCGATCAACCGGCAGGGCCAGGCCCTTGCGACCCGCCCCGACAGGGGCGGGGGGATCGCCTTCAACCCCGAAGGGGTTGAAGGCGCTGTATGCCACATATTGCATTTACTCCGCGTTCCTTCGCCAAGCTTCGCGCCCTCCGCGAACCTCTTTGTATTGAGGGATGAAGCGGTGGCTAACCCCACCCCTGCCCCTCCCCTCGGGGGAGGGGTTCTGAGGGCTGGACCACCGGGCTTAGCGGTAGCGGCCGAGGAGTTCTTGGATGGCGGCTTGGTTGTTGTTGAGGGTGAGGGATTTGCGAAGGGCCGTGATGCCGCGTTCGCGTGCGGCGGAGTCGCGCTGGTCGGACCAGTACCAGCGGTTGAGTTCGCAGACGCCGACGCCGTTGAGGGCGGGGAAGTAGTTGGGATCGGCGTTGAGTGCGGCCTGGAAGTTGGCGAGTGCTTGGTCGTATTGTTCGAGTTTGAAGAGGGCGTAGCCGAGGCGTTCGTGTGCGGGTGCGGAGGGGGTGGTGCGGACGAGTTGTTCGAGGGTGCCGCGCATCTCGGTGTAGCGGTCGAGTGCTTTGAGGCTCTCGGCGTAGCCGAGGAGGAGTTTGGGGGTCAGCTCCATGTATTCGGCGGCCTGCTGGTAGCTGACGACGGCGTCGGCGTGGTTGCCGTTGTCTGAGAGGATGGCGGCGAGGTTGACGTGTGCGGGTCCTGAGCGTGGGTTGAGGCGGACGGCGCGCTCGCCGAAGGCGAGGGCTTGGGCGTTCTCGCCGAGCTGGTAGTAAGCGGCGGAGATGTTGAGGTTGGCCTGGAAGTCGTCGGGGCGGACGGCGAGAGCGCGGAGGTAGGCGCCGATGGCGTCGGTTACGCGGTCCATGAGGTGGAGCATGAGGCCGTTGTAGTACTGGGCGTCGAAGTTTTGGGGGGCGAGATCGGCGGCCTTGCGGTAGCCGGCTTCTGCGGCGGCGTAGTCGCCCTCCATGCGGTTGATGTCGGCCAGGCCGAGGTGGGCGTCGGTGAGGTTGGGGTTGACGGCGATGGCGCGAGCGAAGTCTTGTGCGGCTTTTTTGCGGTCGCCGGCGATGAGGGCGGCCTCGCCGGAGATTACGAGGTCGGTGCCGGCGGTTGCGGATGGCCCGGCGGTCTGGTCGCGGTTGGCGGCTTGGTTTCGGCAGCCTGTCGCGCTGAGGGCGAGCGCGAGGGCGCCCGAGAGGGTGAGCGTGCGTGTGAGCAGGAGCAATCGTGTGCTGTTCATGGGTGTGTGCACTCCATTATGGCAGAAGGCAGGGGTGTGGTATCGGCCTTTGTGGGTGGTGGGGTGCAGTTTGAGGGGGCATTGGGTGGGGTGGGGGCACCTGGGTGGGGGGGATGTGGGGTGGAGGGGAAGGGGTGTAGGTGTGGCGCGTACGCTTGGGGCTTGCTGGGTTGTGGGTGGTTTTTGGTGTGAGGATTATCTATGCCGACTGTGAACATCACGCTGCCGGATGGGAAGGTGCTTTCGTTTGACGGGCCGGTGACGGGGCTGGGGGTGGCCGAGCGCATTGGTGCGCGGCTAGCAAAGGATGCGCTGGGTGTGAAGGTGGATGGTGAGTTGCGGGACCTGTCGGCGGTGATCGACCGGGACGCGGCGGTGAGCATCGTTACGTACAAGGGGCGGGACGGGGTGGTGAGTGCCGATGCGCTTAAGTTGGTGCGGCACTCGGCGGCGCACATTATGGCGGAGGCGATTGGGCGGGTGGTGCCGGGGGCGCTGCTGGTGTATGGGCCTGCGCTAGAGGATAAGTTTTATTATGATATCAAGTTCCCGGAGGAGAGGCCGTTGCGGGAGGGGGACTTTGCGAAGATTGAGGAGGAGATGGGGAGGATTGTTTCGGAGGATCGGAAGTTTACGCGGTATGAGATCAACCCTGAGGAGGGGTTGGTGCGGCTGAAGCAGGAGGGGAACAAGTACAAGGTGGACAACGCCGAGCGGGCGATGATGGCGGCGGGTGGCTCGTCGCTCGGCACTCGGCACTCGGCACTTTCTTTTTACGCCACCGGCACGCCCGGCAAGGATTGGGAGGATTTGTGTCGGGGGCCGCACGTGCCGAGCACGGGGCGGATTGGGGCGATTAAGGTGTTGTCGTTGGCGTCGAGTTTTTGGCATGGGGATGAGAACAGCGATCGGCTGACGCGTGTCTATGGAACGGCGTTTGCCACGCAGGCTGAGATGGACGCTTACTTCGCGCTCAAGGAGGAGGCGGCCAAGCGCGATCACCGCGTGCTGGGCAAGCAGTTGCACTTGTTCCATATCGATGAGAGCGTCGGGCAGGGGTTGATCTTGTGGACGCCCAATGGGGGTGTGGTGCGGGACCAGTTGCAGAAGTTTATTAGTGAGGAGCTGGTCAAGCAGGGGTACCACCAGGTCTTTACGCCACATATCGGGAGGTTGGAGTTATATAAGACGAGCGGGCACTTTCCGTATTATAAAGAGAGCCAGTTTGCGCCGGTGATCGAGCGGGAGGCTCTGGAGGAACTCTCTAAGAGCGGGTGTTCGTGCAGTGAGATGATGCACCGGGTGGAGGGTGTCTCGGCACGGCTGGCGGCGACGATCAACGAGCGGACGCAGAAACAGACGATCACGCCCGACCGCGTGCTGGCCGATGACAAGTTGGTTGAGGGGTTCATGCTTAAGCCGATGAACTGCCCGCACCATATTAAGATCTTTGCCAGCCGGGCGTATTCGTATAGGGATTTGCCGGTGCGGTTGGCGGAGTTTGGGACGGTCTACCGGTGGGAGCAGAGCGGGGAACTCAACGGGATGACGCGTGTGCGTGGGTTTACGCAGGACGATGCGCACCTGTTCTGCACGGAGGACCAGGTGGCGGCGGAGTTGATCGGGTGCCTGAGCCTCGTCAAAACCGTGCTGGGGACGCTGAAGATGGAGAACTATCGCGTGCGCGTGGGGCTGCGCGATCCGGATGGGAAGAAGTACACAGGCTCGGCGAGCGCTTGGGACAAGGCGGAGAACGCGTGCCGGGATGCGGCAAGGACGCTGGGTGTGGCGTTCAGCGAGGAGCCTGGAGAGGCGGCGTTTTATGGGCCGAAGATCGACTTTGTGGTCAAGGACGTGATCGGGCGCGAGTGGCAGCTGGGGACGGTGCAGGTGGATTATCAGTTGCCGGTGCGGTTTGGGTTAAGTTATACGGGCGCGGACAACAAGCCGCACGTGCCGGTGATGATCCACCGGGCGCCGTTCGGGAGTTTGGAGCGGTTCACGGGCGTGCTTATCGAGCACTTTGCCGGCGCGTTCCCGGCGTGGCTGAGCCCGGAGCAGGTGCGAGTGCTGCCGATTAGTGAGAAGAGCAATGCGTATGCGCACCGCGTGGCGGGGGAGTTGCGGGCGCGGGGGGTGCGTGTGGGAGTGGATGATGGGAACGAGCGTGTGCAGGGGAAGATCAAGGTGGCGGCGGAGATGAAGGTGCCGTACATGGCGGTGGTGGGCCCGCGGGACGCCGAGCATGGGACGGTGAGCGTGCGCGTGCGCGGGCAGGAGAAGGACGCGGGTGCGATGGCGTTGGGCGCGTTTGTGGAGGGGGTGGCGGGCGAGATCGCTGGGCGGGTGGCGGGGTTGGGGGTGAGGCCGTAGGGGAGGGGAGGGGGGAGTACAGGAGGTGGGAGAGACTCTTGATCGTTTGCCATCGGACACGAAAGCAACCCCGATCTTGGAGAAGTGTGGGCTGGGACGCATGCGAATGGAATCGCATGCCTGCTTCCTGCTGCTGTTTGCGGGTGAGAAAAGTTGGTCCTTCCGAGACACCGAACGTGGCTCCCGGGCTGAACACCGACTAGATATCCAGCACAACCGACAACCTGACGATTGACGATCAAAAAATGATTTGACGAACTTGATCGGCCTGAGTTCAAGGTCTAGGATTCCGTCAAAGGAGCATTTATGGCAGCGACTCTCCATGTGGACGACCTCTTGAAGTTCTTGGAAACTGCGGGGTCCAAGGGCTGGATCAAGCAAAATACCGCCTCCTCGTTGAAGACCACCTGCGAACGGGTGCTTGGCGAACTGGATGTGGAGGAGTTGGTAGATGTGGCGAAAATCGATGTAGACGATGCGATCAATCGTTTCGCCAACAAAAACGGGGACATCGGTTCCGGTTCGCTCGCGACGTACAAGTCTCGTATCCGCAGCGCGATCAAGATGTTCACCGATGCTAAAGCCAACCCCACGGGTTGGAAACCCCCTACAAGCCGTGCGGTGCGGGTGGCTGTGAACGGGAAGGCTGGAACACCGAAGGCTGGGGGCCGCGAGATCAACAGTGATAATCGCGAGAATCAGAATGCACCGCGCACAGAGTCGACCGAGGAGGTTGCAGATGCTATAGGGCGTGGCCTGAGTTACCCGTTCCCACTACGGGCGAATATGACTATCACTATCAGCAACATCCCGCGCGATCTCCGGGCCACCGAAGTGGATCGAATCGCGCAGTTTCTCAAGGCCCTGGCTATCGGGGACCACACGTCGTAAAGGAGGTGAATGCCATGTTTGCGAAGAAGAGGAGAGAAGCAGGTCTCACGCGGTCAACGTCACCGGCCACGAGGGGACCCGATAAACCATAACCGCCGCTTTCGCGGCGGTTAGGTGACATAAACTAGTACCGGGGCGTTGTTGAAAAACAACGTCCCCGACTTTGGGATGGTAGGCAAACTCGGCCGCGGCAGCCGTGTTGCCAATCTGCGAAAAGCAGTTCTACAGGTGTAGGGACAGCATCGGTTTGATTGCAGGTTTCTTCTACCGGAGAAGACCTACAAGAAGATTCACGGCTTGCTGCTGAAGGTGGCGAAGGTTTTAGGCAAGCCTGGTGCGGGTGGAGCTTGATGAGTGCCTTCGGGGTGGCGCGTGCTGCGCGGTGGATGGGCACGATGCGTGTACGCCGCTCGATTGGACTTCGGGCTTTGGACGCCCCGGCGGGGCGTCGGGGTGTAGCCACGGGTGGAGCGAGCGAGTCTTCGAGCGAGCGGAACCCGTGGGAGCGGGTACTGATTTTTCCTCCTCGCCCCGGAGGGGCGAAGGATTACCGATGCCCGGCGTTTATTCCCAACTCCTTCTTTACGGCGATGGGTTCGACAGAAGGGCGGATTTTTTGAGCGGACCTGTGAGGGGGTGAGTCCTCTGCCCCGCCGGGGCAGGAGAGAGAATACGAGATCGCTTCCACGGGTTGCGCTGCGCCCGCGAGGACGCGGGCTGCGCTGCACCCGTGGCTACATTCCTGCGCCCCGTTGGGGCGAAGAGAGATGGAGGTCTGTATTTGTGTTTTCTGTGCTTCTGTGGTGGCATGACTCTGTGGTGGCATGACTCTGTGGTGACATGCCTTGGTGGTGACCTTTGGTCTTTGCCGCGCAGCGGGGTCTTACGCCGGCACCGTCGCCATCATGGCGTCCGGCCAGAGCCCTTTTCGCCGAAGGTATTGACCCAGCGGGCAACGTAGAGGCGGCATTGGGATTGTGTGGTGAGAGCCCATGGATGACGGTTGGGCAGAGGGGGGTTCAGTGGCCGATACACTTTGGGCGTGCTTGGCCGATTGATCATTTTGGGTGTGGTGGTGGGCGTGGTAGCCGGGGGTGGCGGTGCGCTGGGGGGTGTGGGGCAGCCGGGTGCGAAACCGGCGGGGGCGGTTGTTGTGGCCGGGCCTGCTGACACCCTGGCCGGGGCGACGCGGTTGATTGATGAGTTGGCTGTTGCGGGTTTGGAGACGGCGGTGTTGGTGGGGTTGCCCACGCCGGGGGAGAGGGTGCGGGTGGGGCGGGTTGGGCGGGAGGCGGTGGGGTTGTTGTCGAGGGCGGAGGTGGAGCTGGCCGCGCGGGCGTCGGTGCTGGTGGCGACGGACCCGGCGGGGGCGAGGCGGGTGCGCGAGGTGGACCTTGGGTTGCGGCTGCCGTTGTTGCGGGCGCGGGCGGAGTTGCTGGTGGGTGTGGCCGAGGGGGACTTAGCGCGGCTGTCGGGGGCGATTGATGCGCTGGAGGGGATCGACCCGTTGGCGGTCGGGCCGGCGGCTCTTCGGCGTGTGAACCTGGCGCTGGCGCTGTATCACCGGGCGGTGCTCATGGGTGTGCCGGCGGGGCGCGAGAGTGAGGACCTTCGGCGTGCGGTGGAGATGCTGCGGTGGATCGGTGAGGCGCAGGTGGGCAGCGACCCGACGACGAGCGTGCCGCCTGTGTTGTTGGCCGAGGCGTGGTTTGCGGCGGTGCGTGTGATCACGCAGCGGGAGGGGACGCTGGCGGTAGCGCAGCGGGCGGGTGAGGCGGAGAAGAGGCCGCCGTTTGCGGGTGGGAGTAGCTCGGCGGACCCGGGGATGATCCTTCGGCATGCGCAGGTGCGGTCGGCGGCGATGGCTGGGCTTTGGATGTCGGCGGGGAGGGCGGGTGGGTTCTCGGCGGTGATTGCGCCGATCGAGGTGGCGAGCACGCCGGGGAAGTTGGGGCTGAGCCAGGGGCAGTGCACGGCCATCGCGGAGGAGTTGATCGGTCGAGCGGCGGGTGGTGTGCTGCGTGCGGGCGGGACAGCCGGGGAGTTACCGGTGGGGGCGGTGGTGGCGTGGGGTGGTGTGCTTGCGCGCGAGCCTGGTTCGAGAGCAGAGGCTGTTGCGCTGCTGGATGGTGCGCTGGGGCGTGCGGATATCGGCGATCTTGCGCCGGAGGCGGATGTACACGCCGCGCTGGCGTTGAGCCAGAGTGATGACGTGAGGGATCGTGTGCGTGCGGTGGCCCGGCTGAATCGGGCGTTGGAGCGTGGGCTGCGTGAGCCGAGGCGGGGTGCGGTGTTGGCGGTGCTGCCGGGGCTCGCGGATCAGGGGGTGCGCGGGGCGGAGGGTGCGGGTGATGGGGCGTTGGTGGCAGAGGCGAATGCGTTGCGGCTGGGGGCGTTTAAGTTGGCGGGGCGGGGGTCGGCCGGTGGGTTGCGTGTGGCCGAGGGTGAGTTGAGGGCGAACCCGCAGCCGAGCGCGGCGGTGCTGGCGCGGGTGCTCGATGCGTTGTCGGCGGTGGAGGTTGGGTCGGCCGAGGCCAAGCGGGCGGGGGAGTTGGGTAGTGCGGCGGTGGTGTCGGCGGTGGGGCACGGGCGCGCGGTGCTGGGGAAGTTCCCGACGGCCGAGGCCGCGGGGGAGCTGGCGCGGGTGGCGCAGTTGGGGATTGATTGGCACACGGGGCGTGGGGAGGTGGGTGCTGCGGCGCGGGCGCGTGTGGCGTTGGCTGAGGCGCTGGTGGCTTCGGGGGACAAGCGAGCGGTGGAGGAGTATCGGCAGTTGCTGGCGGTGGAGCCGCCGCCGGAGTCGCCGCTGCGGATGACGATCGGGCTAGCGCGTGCGCAGCGTGCGAGCGGGGACGTGGTGGGTGCGTTTGCGACGTACCGCGGCGTGGTGGAGATGCTCGAGGAGGAGCCGAGCAAGCGTGCGGAGTATTTTCTGGCGTGGTCGGACATGCTGCAGATACTCTCGGCGGACAACGCCGGCGGGCACCGGAGCGTGCAGATCAGGGTGCGGATTAATCAGTTGCGGTCGCTGGACCCGCAGTTGGGAGTGCCGGAGGCTCGGGAGGGGATCGAGATGGTCGAGGCGCTGGTGGGCCGGTGAGGGTGTAGAGATGAAGTGAGGGTGTGTAGATAAGGATGCGGGTTGGTAGATCGAACCCCACCCCTGCCCCTTCCCGCCAGAATGTTCTGGGGGAGGGGTTAGATGCAGAGCACTTGCTTGTCCTTAGTGGGTTTGGGTGTTGTCGATGTCGGTGCTGGTGATGCGCCAGTCTGTGTGGGGGCTTGGGTCGGGGCTTGGGTCGGGGGGTGTTGTGGAAGTCGGTTCGGTTGTGCCGGGGCGGAGGACTTGGACGGGTACGCCCGGCGGGAGGGCTTCGATGAACTTTCGGCCGTAGGAGGTGGCGAGGATGCGGGGGTCGAGCACGACGACACGGCCTTGGTCTTTGGTGCTGCGGATGAGCCGGCCGAAGCCTTGGCGGAAGCGGAGGATGGCGCGGGGGAGTGATTCTTGGCCGAACGGGTCGCCCCCTGCTGCTTTGATGCGTTGGCAGCGGGCCTGGACGAGTGGGCGGTCGGGCGGGTCGAAGGGGAGTTTGGTGATGATGACGTTGCGGAGCGTGTCGCCGGGGACGTCGACGCCTTGCCAGAAACTGGCGGCGCCGAGCAGCACGGCGTGGGGCTGGGCCTTGAACTTCTCGAGGACCTGGCCCGGTGGGCCGTCGCGCCCTTGCACGAGCAGGTGCAGGCGTGCCGGGAGCAGGAGGGGTTCGAGTGCATCAGCACAGGCGCGGAGTGTGGCCAGGGAGGTGAAGAGGACGAATGCGCCGCCGTCGGTCTCGGTTACGTGGTCGGTGATGCGTGCGCAGAGTTGCTCGATGTAGTGGCGGTGCTCGCCGGCGGCGCGGGGGTCGGGTACGGTGAGGTCGACGATCAGCCGGCACTGGGCGGCATAGTCGAATGGTGAGCCGAGTTGGAGCGTGGCGGCCTTGTCGATGCCCAGGCGTTGCATGCAGTGCGCGAAGGGGGAGTGCTCGGGCTTGGGGGGTGAAGGTTTGGTCGCATCGGCTGGCGAGGGTGCATGCGCTGGAGCGGCGGAGGTTGCCAGGGTTGCGCTGGTGAGGATGATGCCCATCGGCTTGGTGAAGACGTGCTCGCGCAGGACCGGGGCGACGTCGATGGGTGAACAGGCGAGTTTGAGGCGGACCCGGCCGCGGGTGAGGCGGGAGTTGGCCTGCTCGCCACCTTCGATCCAGTAGACGTTGCCGGGCTGGGTTTGGTTGGTCAGGGCGCGGGCGTCAAAGGCGATGGCGTCGGCGCGTGTGGCGTAGGCGGTGATCTCGAAGCGGTCGGGCTCGTTCTTCACCTCGTCGCGCAGGTTGCGCAGGCGGAGGGCGAGGCTTGTGAGCGCCTCGGGGAGGTTGGTCTGGATCAGGGCGGGGTCGTTGATGCGGCCGTTGGGGAGCGCGCCGGCCTGGACGAGGCGGAGGAGTTGCTCGAAGAGTGCGCGGGCGTGTGCTTGCGCCTCGACGACGCCCTGGACAACGCTGTCGAGCAGTGTGGTGTTCTGGATGGATGTGGCGAGTTGGGGGAGATACCCCTTGCCGGTGTGGGGGTTGTAGAGGACGTTGAGGTAATGCTCGACGCGGCCTTCGCTCAGGGCAAGGCCGAAGTGGTCGCTTGCGCCTTCTTCGAGGTTGTGGGCTTCGTCGAAGATGACGTGCTGATACTCAGGGAGGAACCCGGCGTTCTGCTCACGGAGTTTGAGGTCGGCAAAGAAGACGGCGTGGTTGCAGATGAGCAGGTTGGCCGTGTCGATGGCCTGGCGAGACTGCTGGTAGAAGCAGGCCTGGTAGCGTGGGCACTTGCGGCCCATGCAGTTGTCGGTGTCGCTCTGGACGCGGTCCCATATGCCGGGGCGTTCGAGGCCTTGCAGGCTCTGGATGGTGCCGTCGTGGGTGTGCATGGCCCAGTCTTCGATGACGTGCAGCGTGCGGCGCTCGGCGGCGTCGGCGAAGAGGGCGTGCTGGCGTTTGCTGGCTTGTTCGAGCCGGCGGATGGAGACGTAGTTGCCACGCCCTTTGACGAGCACGGGCACCAGCGGCACGCACGCGGCGTTGTCCAGCCCCCAGGCGGGCATGGTCTCTTGCAGCAGGGGGATGTCTTTTTTGAGCAGTTGCTCTTGGAGGTTGATGGTGTGCGTGGCGATGACGACGCGCTCGTGGTGGGCGACGCAGCGGAGGATGGCCGGGACGAGGTAGGCAAAACTTTTGCCCGTGCCCGTGCCGGCCTCGGCGACGAGGGTGCCCTTGCCGGCGAGGGTTCGCGCGACGCCCTCGGCGAGTTTGAGCTGCTCGGGCCTCGGCTCGAAGCCCGTGCCGAGGTTGTGGGCGACAGGCCCACCGGCACCCAATATGTCCCGAACGGGGTTACGCACGGGGCAGTCTAAGGGGGGAGGACACGTCGATGTGGAAAGGGCCACGGGTAGCCGTGGCCCTGGGGGGTTGATCTGTTTTGGGTTGTGTGGTGTGGCTCAGCGGCGACGGCGTGCGAGGGTGAGCAGGCCGAGGGCGAGTGTGGCGGTTGCTGAGGGGGAGGGGATGAGGGTGAAGGAAAAGTCGACAGTGCGATTTGAGGCTGATGTAAGGTAGGTATCGTATGAACTAACCGAGAAAATATAAGTGTCGGGCTGCAGCACGCCACGGATCGAAGTCTCGCCCGAACTTGTCAGCACGCCGCTGAGCGGGTTGGGGGTGGTTGGCCGATCCTGGCGGTACTCAAACACGATCGAATAGTTTGTCCAGCATCCGGCGAGGACACCCGGATCGCCACCGGTCGGGACGAAGCTGCGAACAAAGAGCGAGAACTCCGTCGGCTCAAAGACCTGAAATGTCCAGTACTGCCCGTTGGTGACAACTGATATGTTCCTGACCTGCGTGCCCAGGTCCGCAAGCTCGACATCAGTCTGGAACGAGCCGCTCACGCCCGTGCCTGCAAACAGCGTTGTCGATGAGGCGTCGACGGTGCCCGCAACCGTGCCGGCTGGGACAACGACCGGTCCGGTCAGCCGTTCTGCAACGATGGGCTGGGTGACAAGTTGGGTTGCGGCCGCCTGGCGGACGATCGTCCCTGGCGCAAAGTCTCCCCGGTTTGACGAGGTAGACTGGAACGAGACTTCCTGCATCGAGCCTGGAGGGACCGTTGCATAGCCGATGTTGGTCGTGAGCGTGCCCGTGCCCGAGGTTATTGCCGCCTGACCCTGCGCCACGCCGACTGTCCCCAAGACGGCAGAGAGCACCGCTCCACAGACCAGCAGACCGACGCGGCGGAACAACGATGAACCTGATGCCATAACAAACACTCCTGATGTAAGGCGGGTGCTGGGTCTGTGCGGGCCTACGAACCGCCAGCGCACCCGCGCCCACGATTGGGCAGGCCAAACCCTGCCCGGAACACACTTTTGCTCTCCCCAGAGAGAGCATCGTCCAGCGGGCCTTGGTGCGGAGAGTTTT
>JAJTGZ010000095.1 GCA_021299385.1 Phycisphaeraceae bacterium
ATACGGCCTGTTCCGCGCCCCATCAACCGTCTCCGCCAGCACCGTGCTCCCCAGCATCAACGCCTGCTTGTTGTCCGCCATCCGCTGCGAACGAAACAACGGCTCCCCGCTGTCCGTAATCCCATCGGCAAAGATGTCCTGCCCAAAGTTATATCCCGGCACCCCCGGCAGCGCACTCCCCTCGCGCCCATACACCCCAAGTGCCGTAACCCCAGGCAACCCGCTCAGCTGCACGCTGACCTGCCCGCGCAGCAGCACCCGGTTGGCGCTGCTCGCCACCGGCGCGGGGCTCAGCGTCGAGATGATGAAGCGCCCAGAGTTGTTGATGCTCGCCGGGCCATTGGCCACGACCGTCCCCGGCACCTCCCCCACCTGCAACCCCGTCGTAAACGCCGGGTACGGATCACGCTCACCAAGCACCAGCGTCCCGACCACCGCCGAGCCCGTCGCCGTGCCCGCAACGATCACCTCGTCGCGCGTGACGTCCTGCCCCGTCGCAGGCGGCGTCGCCGGATAGACCCGGTTCCCCTTCAATATCCACCACCCCCCGTTGCTGCTCACTCGCACCAGGTCGATCCCGCCAGTATTAAAAACCTGCCCACCCGAGCCGGGTATCACACGGTTGGCCTGATCAGCAAACGTCGAAAACACCGGCGCCGGCAGCACCTGCCCGAACGCCGAAACCGAAACCAAGCCCCCAGCAGCCAAGGTCAACGCCCGAGCAATCTGAATAGTTCGCACAGATAATCCTTTGTCTAGAAACAATAAATATAAAAGCAACCACACAACAACCTAAATCTCAGAACCCCTCCCCCAAGGGGAGGCGCAGGTGTGGGGTTCCCGGCCACACCCGCAACATCCACTCAACCATCCTCCTCTGCTACCACCAAACACCCAACCCCTCAAACCTCCCCCTAACACCCCGCAAAGAACGCATTGAGAAACACAATAATGTCATCCGCCGTAAACTCCCCATCCGCGAACGTTGACTGCCCAGCCCCCGCCACGTCCGAACTGCTGATACTCGCAAAGAACCGGTTCAAGAACACAATGATGTCGTCGGCCGTCAACGCACCATCAGGCACGACCGTCAGCCCAGGGCCGGCAATGTCCGCTAAGCACGGCAAGCGGAGCACGAAAAATACCCTGTCGCCACATCGGTCATCTCCAAATAGAGCCGCCAAGCCACAAGAGCACAGGCCAACACCGAACCACCCCACACTCTATACGAATACCACACACACCGGCTCCATGCCAACTTTGCTCCCCTCAAACCCGGAAAATGGGGCAAAAATCTAGGACCAGGCCACCCCGGGCAGGCCCCAAACCCACCCTAAGGGTCCCCTGTGGACAAAAATCTACTTTTTCTTCACGTATTTTTCCCACCAGTCGTTACACTCCCTGTGCCGAGCCCTTTCCTGGCCCGGTGCGAACGCCGACACGCATATGTTGGCAGGAGTCTTGCCATGATTCATGCCTCGCTGGTTCATGTCTCGTTGGGTTGTGCTCTCTTGGCATCTGTGGTCCCCGCGCACCTCGCGCACGCAGCCCCGCCGGGTGGGGGGGGCGCAAATCGAGCACATCGAGCACCTGGTTGTCGGTGATCTGACAGAAGCGCAGCAGCAAGCCGTCAAGGGTTGGGGGCAAGCGTATTGGTCGCGTATCCAAGCCGGCACGCCCGCCGTGCAGTCCCCCTTGGCAGGCGTCGTGGACGAAGCCCTCTTCAACCCGCGCTACGCCACACGCTTGACGCTGGAGAATCTCAACGTGCTCTCCTCCTCAGACTGTGAATCCACCCTCACGGCTCCGCAGCAGGACGACACGCTCGCGCTCCGGAAGCAAGCATCCCTCAAGGACTCGATGGTGCGCCTGAAGTTCGCGACCGACGTGAACACCAACTTCCAGGGCACCCTTGACCACATCGACAAAATCCTCGACGCCTCCGTCACGTCCTCGGTCGTCGCATACATCGACGGTGACAAGCTAGTCAGCGAGGAACTCCCGCTCGACGTGCTCGTCGCCTCCGGTGCCGAGCCTAAGTCTGTCAGCTCCCTGATGCAAGACGAGGTCAACGCCATCAACGCCATCGTGGCCTCGGCACCGGGCTACGCCGCCCAATCCGGCACCGTCAGCGAGAGCAAAAAACTCGTTACAGGCCAGCCAAGCCAGGCCGACACCGTCGCCGTGCGCATCAAGGCCCTCATGAGCAACCTAGCAATGGGCGACCTCCCCGTCGAGCGCTTCGACATGGCCTTCGGTGCCTACGGCAGCCTGCCGCTGGTCATCGTCGGCTTCGACTCGTGCAAACTCATCATCGACGCCACCAACGGCCTGGTCCTCGCCCCCGCCCCCCACCAAGGCACCTTCAACGCCCAAGCCCTGCTAGCCAACCACGGCATCACAGGCAAATACGGCATACGGCTCTACAACAGCAAGGGATGCCTGGCAGCAACAGGGCCAAATACGCCTCCGATCACTACCCCTCGCCCGCCGTCGTATCCAAGTTATCTCGTCCCGCCCGGCATCCCCTCGGGTTGGACGTGCTTTAATCCGCCTCCCACAGTAGTTGGCGTGTTCTGCGTATGTACACGTACTTACAAATACGCAAACGTCGGAGTTCCTGGTACATGGAACGTGGTACAGACATGCAGCTATCCCGGCTGGTGTGTTGGTACTCCTCCCGCCCCGATTCCCGGCTCAACCTGCAACTACACCTACTGAAAACCATCACCCGACAGGAGTGAACGCCTGTCGGGTGGCTTTGAAATACTGGACTCAAGTGCGTGCAGGGATAGTGCTGTTGATCGCAGCCGCTTTGGTTCTGCTGGCCTGGCAGGCCCCGCTAGCGATCGAGCTGCAATCGCGCGCCCGCTGGCTCGCCGATGCCCAGCGTGCCGCAACGATGATTGAGAGCGGCGATGTGAGCCAATGGGCATCGATCCAGCGCGAGGCCGCGACGGCCGTAATGAGACCATTTGGGCGCGGCGAAGGCGTCTGGTCCCCTGAGGCCGGGGCCGAGCGCCAACGCAACAACCTGATCTTCGGTAGGTTCATCACGCGAGGCCCACCGCTCCCCCCGGGGCTTGATGTCGGGGTTTCCGTCAGCGTGAACGATCTTGACCCGGAATCAAACCCAACGGCGCACATGCTCAAGTTCGCCCTGTGGGGTGTGTTGCGCGTGTGGCTCATGCTGCTGCTCTCTATAGTGATCGTGCCGGTCCTTGTCGCACAAGCATGGTCGCTACACGCAAGACGCGTTCACGGCCTGGCCGTCGCAGTGCCGGCGTTGGGGTTGTCGTGGTCGGTCGTGCCGGTTGCTGGGGTCTTTGCGCTCGTCCTGAGCTGGGGCTTCTTTGACCGCACCTACCTCTGGGGCTGGCCTGCGCCGCAGTGGACGGAGTCAGCCATCATCGCCGGCGCGGTCTTCGGTTCTTTGGTCCTGTCAAGGTTGGTGCGCGGGCTGTTTGACGCCCGCGACAACGCCGCCACCCAGTCCAATCGCTGCCGGGCCTGCTTCTACGGGCCGTTTGGGAGTTCCGACATCCCTTTGGCATCCACTCCCATACTTGCCCATCCCCGCCGCTGCCCAGAATGCGGCACCGACGCCGGCACACCACCGCCCCGGCGATGGTCGCTGCTGGCCGCGACCTGGTTCGCCCGGCTTACACCGGCCGTGCTCCTGATCGTCGCCTGCTGGTGGCCGATCAGAGTCCTGGGCTCGGCGCTGCTGGCCCACGGCCCGGACTACGGGTATGCAAAGGTCAAAGCGCAATTCCCAGAAGTCATACCGTACTACCCCTTTTCGCGTTGGCTAACGATGCGGTTTGTGTCCACTTCTAGGGACCCCGTGCGGGGAGAGATCCTACCCGCATGCGCAGATTGGGCGACAATTCCAGCACCAATCTTCGCCGGCAACGGCCCCTTCCCCGTCATCCCGCCAACAACTCCACCAGCAACCCCCCCACCCCCACCCGACTCCCCACCCGAGCCTGCCCCGCAGATCACCCCCCCACC
>JAJTGZ010000096.1 GCA_021299385.1 Phycisphaeraceae bacterium
ACCCACCCTTCCCCACCCCCCACCCCCCAATCCCCAACAAAACCTCCCGCTCCGGCACATCATCCCGCACGCGCACCCGTCCACCCCTCACCGGCAGCACCAGACGCACACGCCCACCCTCCGTCTTCTTATCTTCACGCATCCGCTCCAAAATCTGCACCCCCGGCGGCATCGACTCCAGCACCGTCGGCAGCCCCACCGCAGCCAACAAACCACCCACGCGCCCCGCCAGCGTCTTTTCACACAACCCGAGCGCAACGCTCACGCGCGCCGCCGCCAGCAGCCCCAGCCCCACGGCCTCGCCGTGCTTGAGCGCGCCGGTAACTAGCCGCCCCGTCCCATCGCGCCACGCCAGCCCGCCCAGCGTCTCAATCGCGTGCGCGAAGGTGTGCCCCAGGTTAAGCATCATCCTCCCGCCGTCGGGCTTGGTCGAGTTTTCGCGCTCATCGCGCCCCACAACGCGCGCCTTGAGCGCAACATTCCGCGCGATCAACTCGGCCAGCACGCCACCATCAAGGCTCAGAATCCGCCCGGCGTTCTTCTCCGTCCAGTCCAGCAGCCCCGCGTCCTGCAACCCTCCGCCGAGCAGGCCGTGCTTGATGCACTCGGCCAGCCCGGCCCGCAACTCGCGCCCGGGCAGCGAGGCGAGCGCGTCGGTATCAATCTGCACCCGCGCCGGCTGGTGGAACGCCCCGACCAGGTTCTTAAGCACCCTGGGCTTGCCCGCCGAATCGGGCACCACCAGGTTCGCCGCGGTTTTGCCACCAACCGCCGCATCGACCATCGCCAGCAGCGTCGTCGGGCACTGCACGACGCGCACGCCGCGCCGATAGACCGCCGCGGCAAACCCGGCCAGGTCCGTAACAATCCCGCCCCCCACTCCGATGATCGCATCGCGCCGCTCCAGCCGCATCCGGGCCGCCTCAACCAGGATCGACTCAAGCGTCAAAAGGCTCTTGCCACCCTCGCTCGCCTCGACAACTCGCACACCCCAACGCACCTGCGCCCGGTCCAGCACGCGCAGCAACGGCTCGATCAACGCGCGCGGCACGCCCGCATCGATCACCAACAGCGCACCGTGCCGAGTCCCCAGCACCCCGTCGACGGCGTGCGCGATCGTCCCCGCGCCGATCCGCACCTCGTACCGCTCGCCGGGCGTGCCGCGGGTGCCGATGGTGATGGTGCGCACCCGCGCCGCGCCGGCTCGAACAGGAACACCCGCCACCTTCCCAGCAGGCTTGCTCGCACGCTTTTGCCGGGCCTTCTTGGCAACGGGCTTGGTTCGCTTGGCCATAGGCAACAGCGTAGCCAAACGCTTGGACAAGCACACACGCAACCACTCGCGTAAATCCACAAGAGTGCGCTCAAAACTGGAGATGCACCACGATCCATCAGCAAGCGTTCGGCGGGGTCGGGTGGACCTCTAGGGCCTCCAAAAACTCGAACGCGGCAGCCGGGCTTCTAGGCACCGCCGTGCGGATCGCGACCCCGCGCAAGAACATGGAACTCCATCCCGTTGCGCCCAGCCCACCTCATCCAGCAACCTCGCGCACCGTGCGCTCAAACAATCCGCGCGGCGCGGGCGTGCCGGTCCACTGGGCGAACTGCATCGCCGCCTGCTCGACGAACATCCCCACGCCGTCGAGCGTCGGCAGGCCGATGGCCTGCGCCGCACGCAGCAGCGGCGTCTGCACCGGGCGATACACGCAGTCGGCGATGACGCACTTGCTCGGCAGCGTGGGGAGCACCTGCTCATCGAGCGGGCAGCGGTCAGGCCCTGGGCCGCCGCGCATCCCCAGGCTGGTGCAGTTGACGACCGCCGCGGGCGCGAGGCGGGCCAGGGCCGATACGTCGGTGCGTGCAATCGGCCGGCCGCCCCCGAGCGCGGCGTCGAGCGACGCGGCCAGTTCATCGGCGCGGGCCGGTGTGCGGTTGATGATCCAGACGCGTGCGCCCTCAAGCAAGAGCGCGGCGGCAATCGCGCGGGCCGTGCCCCCGGCGCCGAGGATCACGACATCCCGCCCGGCGACCTCGCCGACGGCGGGGATCAGCGCGCTGATGAAGCCCGGGCCATCGGTGTTGGTAACATCCAAACGCACCGCCGCGCCGCGGGCGTCGCGCCGCACGGTGAGCGTGTTGGCCGCGTTGCACGCTTGGCTGAGGCGGTCGAGGTGCCAGCGCGTGTCCCCGGCCTCGGTCATCTCGCGGGCGAGCGCGACGAGGTTCTCCTTGTGCGGGATCGTTACCGAGCAGCCGGCAAAGTCGAGCGAGGCGTGCTCGATGAAGTCCAGGAGCGTCCCCTTGAAGGATTCGTAACTGCCGACCTCACCGCCGGCGATCGGCATGGGGAGGTAGACGCCGTCGTGCGAGACGGCCTCGAACCCTGCGTTGTGCACCATCGGCGACAGTGAGTGCTCAACGGGCCAGCCGACGATGCCGTAGACCTTGGTCGATTCACTGATCGCGCTGAAGCGGTAGTCCTCCGTCAGTTCACGCAGGATCGGCTGGCCCGGTGCCGTCTGCTCATCACGGCGGAGCGCGGCGAACGTCAGCAGCGCGCCGAACTTGGGCGCGAGCACCCGGCTCATCAGGCCGAAGGGGCCCATGCCGAGCATGATCGACGCCTTGCCGTGCTCGCGGCGGAGCTCGGCGGCGAGGTCGAGCAGCTCGATGTTGTCGCGGATCGAGCGTGCGAAGTAGGCGACCTTGACCACGCGCGTCGCCGGCTCCTTGAGCATCGCCTCGATCTGGCGGATGAGGTCGGGCGGGCGGGTCTGGAAGTTGTGCGTGCTCAGGATCAGGCCCGTGGAGTTGCCGCTGGCTTGTGCGGGGTGCTCGACGGCGAGGTTGACGCTCTGGCGGCTGCTGGCCGAGCGCGCATAGGTGGCCAGCTCGCAGTCGATGTAGCGTGGCGGCACTTCGCCCGGGCCGGCCGCGCTGCCGAGGCGCTGGTAGAGGGCGATGCGTGCGGCGTCAGGGCCGCCGTAGTGCCCACCTTCAAGGACGGGCCGGCACGTTGTGATGCACGGCAGTGGGCACTGGCTGATGAGGGAGATGATCGCGGGGATTTGCACGGCATCGTCGTCGCCGGTGTAGTAGGTGTCCAGGCGCAGCTCGACGAGGTCGGCCCCGCCGTCGCGCGCCTCGGCGGCGAGGCGGAGGCCCTGCTCGGGCGAGTCGACCAGGATGGGGACGCAGAGCATGGTCATGGGAGTGAGAGCGTGGTGGTGCTGTGTGCTGCGTCAGACGTGCGGGGCGCTCTGGTTGAGTTTGGCAAGAGCATCGACGTATTGCGTGCGGAGCGGCTCGACGACGTCTTTGATGAAGCGCTCGGTCTGCTCGACACTGCGGCCGATGTACTTCATCGGGTCCAGGACGCCGTCGAAGTCGAGCTCGGCGGTGAGGGGCCCGCCACGCGCGGCGGACCAGAAGTTTTTGTCGGCCTTGAGGCGCTCGATCAGGTCGTTGTCGAGGCCTTCGGACTTGACGCGCAGGCCGGCGGCCTGGGCGTGGGCGCGGATGAGCTCGTGGTAGTGCTGGCGGTCGCCGCCCCCTGCTGGAGAAAGCTTGACGCAGGCCATGAGGATGTTCTCGGTGGCCATGAACGGCAGCTCGGCCATGAGGTTTTTGCGGACCATCGCCTCGTGGACGACGAGGCCGCTGGCGACGTTGTGCATCAGGTCGAGCGCGCCGTCGAGGGCGAGGAAGGCCTCGGGGAGGCTGAGCCGGCGGTTGCTGCTGTCGTCGAGCGTGCGTTCGAGCCACTGCGTGGCGGCGGTGTCGTAGGCGTTGCCGACGAGGTTCATGACGAAGCGAGCAAGGCCGCAGATGCGCTCGCAGCGCATGGGGTTGCGCTTGTAGGGCATCGCGCTGGAGCCGATCTGCTTGTCCTCGAAAGGTTCGTCGAGTTCCTTGCGGTTGCAGAGCAGGCG
>JAJTGZ010000049.1 GCA_021299385.1 Phycisphaeraceae bacterium
GTTGTTGGTGTGCGTGGTGTGCCGGCGTTTGTCGGCGGGTTGCTCGGGGATCAATGTAAGAATATAAGGAGCGCGTCATGGAAGATCGCTTGCGGGTGGGGGTGGTGAGGATGGGGTTGGGGTGCGCGGCGGTGGTGGCGGGGGCGGGGTGGGCGCAGGCGCAGCCGGTGGCGTTGCCGCCTGCGCCGACGGGGGTGGAGGTTACGCGGGAATACGGGATCGAGTTTAGTACAATCCGAACTGCCGGGATCGTGCCTTACATCGCACCGGAGGCGGTTCCAGCATGGCCGGTGAACGATCGCGGGGTGCCAGCGGGTGGCGACTACCGGATCGCCCGCACGGAGATTACCACGGGACAGTGGATGGACTTTGTCAATTCATTCAGCACACAGTCTGCCGAGCTGGCCAACTTTGCCTGGCCGATCTATTGGTCAGCGGTGCCCGATCTTGCGTATTCAGGTCCAGGGCGGCGTTGGCGACTGAACGATTCGATTCCTAATGCGGCTGACGCGTCGGTCTATGGCATGACTTGGCGCGAGGCCGCTATGTACTGCAACTGGCTGCACAACGGCCGGGGCACGAGCATGTCTTCCATCACTGCAGGTGCGTATGACACATCAACTTTCGGCGCAGGTGGACCTGGCCTGAACGAAGGCTTCACAGACCAGCTCCGCAGATCACCCGGCGCAAGGTTTTGGATTCCAGACCTCGACGAATGGGTGGCAGGGGCGTTCTATGATCCGAGCATTTCCCGATGGCGTTTTAGCCATTATGGGAGCGATGTGCAGCCGATCTCTGGCCTGCCCGGCGATCCGGGCGCGATGACCAACGCCTGGGTTCAGAACCCAAACGTAACAATCGAATCTCTATCCGAGCTGCCGGTATGGGCGTACGGCGCTCAATCACCATGGGGCCTGCTGGGCACGTCTGGTGTAGAGGGCGAGTGGCTTGAGGATACCAACGGGACCTCGACCATCAGCGGCTTGCCGGGTGCTCGTCTGCTTATTACGTCGGCACCGTGGGCCGACGAAGGAGGCGACTCGATTCTTCGGGCGGGCAGGTCCGCCGACTGGCCTCAACTGCGAGGTGTAGTTTCTTTCCGCATCGCGGCATCGATTCCAAACCCCACGACAGGGGCATGCGTTTTGTTGTTCGGGTTGGTTGCTCATTCAAGAAGGAGATTGTCATGAATCGTGCTATTTTGTTTGCGTTTATCATCTGCGCGGGTGCGTTTGCAAAGACAGCCACCAGCGATATCAAGGTGCGTGTGTTCACGCCGACCGGAACCGCAATACCGGCACTCAGTCAGGACAATATTTCAAGCGGCGCTCCAATTGCGATCAACATTAATAATAATTTTAGTGTAGGGAGAATCTTTGTTTACGACGGGAACTCGACGGTTCCCAATGAGAGCATCGGGGCCATTACGCTTACGGGAACCTCGGCAAACACAAAGATCGACTTTGTGATTGCCAACCCTGCAATCGCCGCCGCGCCAGCAACCCCTGATGAAGTGTTGGGCACGGCCAATGCCCGCTACGCCGTCAATTTTTCGGGCTTTGACGGGTTCTCAAGTCGAGGACTCCTTGATAAGCTTGTGTTTTCCTGCCAGATCAGCGGTAATATACAGGGGGTTCCGCTGGGGCTATGGGATCTCGGAAAGCTACGTCGGATTGTTGCCGACGGCAACATTACGGCATCGATCCGAGGCAAAAACGACCTGCTAGGCGGA
The DNA here is from genome assembly GCA_021299385.1 of Phycisphaeraceae bacterium. Lineage (GTDB taxonomy): Bacteria > Planctomycetota > Phycisphaerae > Phycisphaerales > UBA1924 > JAJTGZ01. The sequence continues at coordinate 1,733 of JAJTGZ010000049.1, forward strand.
GGCGGTCCAACGACTACTGATCGCTCTGTAGGCTTGGTTTCCGTACGATCGATCGTCGGTGAAGTAGGTGGTGTAAACATTGGACGCGTAAACACTTCTGGTAACTTGAGTGGTTTGATATCTGCCCCACGAACCGCCACGACTGGACCTCGTGACATCACATCGATTTCGGTAGGTGGCTTGATAACATCAACTGCCCTAATTTCAGGAGGGAGTATTGGCCAGCTAACAGCCTCTGGCGTTGAGGCATCAGCAAGAATCAGTTTCGGTAGTATCCGACGTGTGGTCATCGGAGCTGGTGGGTTCGCCGGTATTCTTAGCGGTGGCGATTTGCTAGCGGCTAGCCAAGGCAACCCGGCTGGAGTGACGATCTCGGGAAACTTTGCTGCCGGTGCTAGTATGGTTTTTAATGATGTTGATTCGCCGATTATAGTGGCCTCAAGTGATATCGCGTCATCACCTGTGGGCACACCCTATATCGACGTGCGCGGTCAGCTCCGTGCAAATATCCAAGCTACAACTGGCGGGCTTGGCCAAGTTTACATTCCGGGGTCCGCCGGGTCTTCTGGGGCACCTATTACTATCTCCGCTCAAACTCGCATTTGGTCTGTCATTATAGGAAACGCTTCCCTTCCAGACATATACGCGAATATTACCATCGTCAATGGTAGTATAGAAAATCTTAATGTGATTGGCACATTTATCGGTAATATTCAAACTAACTCGTTTGATTTTCTGGATTTTAATACGATCGGACCGTCAAATATAACAGTTCGACAGAATGTCCCCGCTTCCAGTCGGGTATCGATACTTGACTCTACAAGCCCACTTTCGTCGTGGCAGTTCAACCAAAGTATGAGCGGTCTTATGCTAATTGGTGGCAACCATGCCGGTGCTCTGAACTTTGGGAGTTCGACGGTCAAGGGGCTGGACGGGCAGGTTGTTATCAACGCGGGCAACGGCACTGGAACCTGGAGTGGTGTTGTGCGTGTGAACGGGGCGACGGGCACGGCTCTTGCGCCGGTGCCGAACTACAGCGACCGTGCCAACACGCTCGGGGCGGATGCCGATGGGGGTGCGGTTGGGGTTGTGCCGTTCAAGGTGCACGCGTTGGCGTCGTTCCCTCCCACGGTGGGTGGGGTGCCTGGGGAGTTGCGGCGTTGGCGTTCGATGAGCACGCCGGAGGCTTCGCCGTGCACGCCGGGCAGCTATCCGGTCAATGTGGTGAAGATCGAGCACTATGGGCCGATCAGCAACGCGGGCACCGGGGTCGGGCTGGTGGATATCCAGCGTCGTTGCGACAGCCAGGGCACTTGGACGCGTGCGGAGGAATTGTCGTCGACGATCCCGGGTTCCGCGGCGTCGCTGTGGGACATCCAGATTCTGCCGGGTGTGGGGGGGCAGCCGGGGCGGACGCTGGCGATCCGGCCCAAGGAGTTGTACAGGTCAACGCTGGCGACGCAGGGTGGGCAGTTTCGTGTTAGGCCGTTGGGGGACTTGAAGTCCGCCGCGCTGCTGAACAACCAGACGGCGGGCGTGGGCTGGACGGAGTTTTTCTTCAACCTCCGCCAGGCCAACCCGTCGGACATTGCCGGTCCCGGTCAGTCGGTGGAGCCGGATGGCGAACGCACGGCTGATGACATGATCGTCTTCTATAACCGGTTCTTTGCGCCAGATTGCCGATCGGACTTCGCTGGGCCTGGCCAGGGGACCGCGCCCGACGGCGAGTTGACGGCCGACGACATCATCAACTTCACCAACATGTACTTCTCAGCGGTGCCGTGCGTCCCTCTGCCGTAGCAGCTCCCTGTCAACCCGCCCGTCGGCCTGTGATTCACTGGCTCTGGGGCTTCGGATAGGTAAGTATTGAGCGGACAACAATCGCAGCGAGAGGCCCGGCAAGGTTGCCGGGCTTTTTTGTTTGGCGTTGGTGCTGAGTGAACCCCACCCCTGCCCCTCCCCTCGGGGGAGGGGTTACTTGGCCGGGTAGGGGTAGACGCCGTGGCCGCCTTTGACGCCTGTTCGGCCTGCGGTTACGAGTTGTTTGAGCAGGGGGCAGGGGCGGTAGCGTTCGTTGTTGAGGCCGTCGGCCAGGACGTTCATGATGTTGGCGCAGGTGTCCAGGCCGATGAAGTCGGCGAGGGTGAGCGGGCCCATCGGGAAGTTGCAGCCGAGTTTCATGATCCCGTCGATGGCGTGGGGCTCGGCGACGCCCTCCATCCAGGCGTAGAAGGCCTCGTTGATCATGGGCATGAGGACGCGGTTGCTGATGAAGCCGGCGCGGTCATTGGCGCGGAGTGGGGTTTTGCCGAGGGCGGTGGCGAGGGAGATGGTGCGGTCGATGACGGCGGGCGTGGTCTGCAGGCCGGGGATGACCTCGACGAGTTGCATGAGTGGGACGGGGTTGAAGAAGTGCATCCCGACGACGCGCCCGGCGGTTGTGCCGGCGGCGGTGGCCAGGTCGGTGATGGAGATCGAGCTGGTATTGGTGGCGAGGACGACGCGTTCGTCGGGGTACATGGCCGAGAGGCGGGTGAGGAGGTCTTTTTTGACCTTGGCGTCCTCGACGACGGCCTCGATGAGCCAGTCGCAGCCGGTGAGTTTGTCGGGGGCATCGACGTAGGTGATGCGTGCGAGTGCGGCGTCCATGTCGGCCTGTGTGATCTTGGCTTTTTCGACGAACTTGGCGAGTGATTTTTTGTGCGTGGCCTTGCACTTGTCGATGGTGCCGGGGAAGTTGTCGAAGACTTTGACGTTCAGGCCGTTGACGGCGGCGACTTGTGCGATGCCGCCGCCCATCTGGCCTGCGCCGAGGACGCCGAGTGTGGATACGCCGTGGGACATGCGGGTGCTCCTGTGGGGGGGAGGGAAGGTTAGCAGGTGTGGGCGTGGGGCGGGCGTGCGTGGTGGGCCTCTTCTATGCTTGGGGTATGTCTGAGCGTTTGGCCAAGTTGCAGAAACTTCTTGCTCTTGATGAGGGTGATGTGTTTGTGCTCTATGGGCTTGCGCAGGAGTATGGGAAGGTCGGCGAGTATGCGCAGGCCGTGGGTTTTTATGACCGCGCGTTGGCGGTGGACCCTGGGTATTGCTATGCGTATTACCACAAGGCGCGTGCGCAGCAGGGGGCGGGTGATATCGCGGCGGCGCGTGCGACGGTGCAAGCCGGCGTGCAGGCGGCGCACCGTGTGGGGGACGGCAAGGCGTTGGGGGAACTCTCGACGTTGCAGGTCGAGCTGGCAGAGCAAGATGGGCGGTGAGGAGCAGGACAAATCGCTTGGGGCCGAGGGGGTGCTGCGTGTGAGCAGGTTCTCGAACCCCTCGCGTGCGGGGGCGGTGGCGGTGTATGCGCGGGTGGAGGGTGGGCGGCAGCAGAAGGTTGCGACGCTGGACGCCGAGGGTATCAGTAAGTTGGGGATTGTGTTGGGCACGGAGTGGACGGCACGGCTGGCCTCGCGTGCGGAGGCTTTGGGGTTGCGGAACGCGTGCCTGCGTGATGCGTTGCGGATGGCCGGGGGTAGGTTGATGAGCCGTCGGCGTGTGGTGGACCGGTTGTGCCGAAGGGGGCACGACGCGACGCTTGCGGGGGAGGTGGCCGAGATGCTGGCGCGGTCGGGTGTGGTGGATGATGAGCAGTTGGCGCGGATCGTTGCGAGCGCCACGGCTTCTGCCAAGCGGGGCAAGCGGGCGATCGAGAGCAAGTTGCGCACGCGCGGGATCGACGCCAAGACGGCCAAGGCCGCGGCTGCGACTGCGGCGGGTGAACGCGATGCGCTGCAGGACGCGACGGACCTGGCGACGGCCCGGCTGGCAAGATTGCCGGGGAAACTCGATGCCAACGGGAAGCGGCGGAGGCTTGTCTCGCTGTTGATCCGGCGGGGGCATGACTTTGAGATCGCCGAGCGTGTGGTGCGGGGGCTGCTCAAGGGGGAGTGATAGATGTTGGGGAGGAAGGCAGTTCACCACAGAGCCACCGAGCCACAGAGAAGAGGGATGCAGGAGTTGTGCTGGGATGACAAACCTTAAGCACCTGCCTTTCTCGGTGCCTCTGTGGCTCTGTGGTGAAATGTCTTTGCTGGTGGGGGTGTGCGGGCTGGAAGCCCGCACCACCAATAGTCTCACCACCAATAGTCACCCCACCGGTAGTCGCACCACCGGTAGAGGCGGGGTTGTCGATGACAACGTTGGGCCGGCGGAGGCCGATGAGCGCCAGGCTCATGGCCATGCGGTGGTCGTCGTAGGTTTCAAAGAGAACCGCCGGTGCGTTGGGTGAGCAGTCAATGCCGTTGCTTGGCGGGGTGACTGTGATCGCTTCGTCGGGCTTTCCGTCGGGGCCGGTGTAGGAGAAGACCTGCACGCCCACGCCGAGTTTTGTGAGTTCGGCTACCAGGGCGGCGATGCGGTCGGTCTCCTTGACGCGGAGCGTGCGCAGGCCGCGGATCGTTGATGGCCCATGGGCAAAGCAGGCGACAACTGCGGCGGTCATGGCAACGTCGGGCATCTCGTGCAACTCCCACGCGCTGCCGGCGATGCTTGCACTGCCGCGAATGCGGGTTGCGCCGTCGAGAGGCACAGCCTCGGCCCCGGCACGCAGGAGGCACTGGGCGAACCCGGCGTCGCCCTGCATGCTGGTGAGGTTGCTCAGGCCGGGGATGACGACGCGCGATTGGCAGATCGCTGCGGCGGCGAGGAAGTAACTCGCCCCGCTGGCGTCCGGCTCGATGCGTGCGTCGAAGCCAGCGACAGGTTGGTGCGGGATCACCAGTGTGCCCCCGACCTGACCATCGACGCGCACGCCGTGCTGCGCCAGCAGCTGGCGGGTCATGCGGAGGTAGGACGCGCTGGTGGGCGGGGCGGTGAAGTTGATCTGAAGCCCACCTTGCAGGAAGGGCGCAACGAGCATCAATGCGCTGATGAACTGGCTGGAACTGGTCCGCCCGAATGAAACCGCGCGGGGGTTCTGCCCCAGGCCGGGGAGGACACGAACAGGGGGGAACCCTGACGCACCTTCATACGCCACCTGTGCGCCCAGGGAGGTGAGGGCATCGACCAGTTCGCGGATGGGTCGCTCGCGCATGCGCGCGTTGCCGTCGATGACGATGCCCCCGGCGTGGTCGGGCTGGAGGACCGCGGCGGCGGTGAGGAAGCGAGTGGCGGTGCCGGCGTTGTGCAGGTCCAGGCGCGTTGTTGCGCCCGGCGGGGTCTTCCATGTGCCCGCAACGCCGTGGACGCGGATCGTTGCATTGGCCGTTGGCTGGCCGGCTTCGATCTCGGGGGTGATCTCGATCTGCGTGCCGAGTGAGCGGAGCGCGGCGATCATCACCTGCGCGTCGTCGGCATCGACGAGCGCGCCGGTGAGGGTGCTGCTGCCCTTGGCGAGCGCGGCCAGGAGCAACGCACGGTTCGTGAGGCTCTTGCTGCCGGGGGGGCGAACGGTGATGTCAAAGACGCCCCCGACCCCCAACGGCTCGACACGCACCTGCCCAGGCCACTGGTCTGGAGGTAAACGGGCGATCTCACGAAGACTCATCGGCATCGGGATAAAACTAGGCACTGGCACAGGCCCACCCCGCCCCCAGCGGCCCGCCAGTCCAAACACAACCCGCACACCCGGCAACACCCACGACTTGCCACGGCTGGCTTGAGCGCCAACAATCGAGGCCCTATTCGCAACGCCGAGTAGGCCCTCACCTGCACCGCACCAAGCACGCCGATTCGGAGTTACCCATGCCTTTCGTCTGCGAGTTCACCGGCAAAAAGTCTTCCTACGGCAAGCAGCGCACCTGGCGCGGGCAGAAGATCGTCAAGGGTGGCTTCGGGCTTAAGCCAACAGGCATCACCCGGCGTAAGTTCCGCCCGAACCTGCAGAAGATCACAGCCGTGATCGACGGGCAGGCGACGATCATCCTCGCGTCGGCCAAGGCGATCAAGCAGGGCCTGGTGACCAAGCCGCTCAAGCGGCGCGATGGGTATACGCGGCTGAAGAAGGCCGGGAAGGTCTAAGGCCTGCCCAAGGGAAGGGGCGGGGGTGAAGTTGATCTAGCCATAGGCCCGCGAGAAGAGGTTCGCGGAGGGTGCGGAGGTTGGCGGAGGGACGCGGAGCAAATGCCAGGGTGATGCTTGCTACTACCAAAGCCACCCACAAAAAAACTTTGCGACTTTGCCTCTCTGCATCTACCACTCTGCCCCTCGGTTCTCTGAGTAACTCCCCCTCTGGGTCCTCGGGGCCTCTGGAGTAAAACTCTCTTGCGTTCCCGATAGCCACGCCGCCCGGGCACACGATGGTCGGCTCGGAGAGCCGACCTACCCCCCAGATGCAAGATCAGTGCTTCTTGGCGACCTGCCAGGCCATCCCCGCGCCGGCCGTGAGGGCGACTAGCCCGAGCATCACGGGGTTGACAACGCCCACGCCAATCACCCCGGCTGACCACAGGCCCACCGCGCCGAGGCCGCAGAGCGGCCCGGCGGTATACCCCAGGCCGATGAGGGCCTCGTGCTTGCCACCTTCGTCGACCGCCGCGGCACCGACTTCCATGGCGTAGTAGAGCGCGCCGACATAAACGGTTGCGATCCCGATGCCGAAGACGACCAGCCCGACGACGGCGATGACCTGTGCCGTCAGGCCAGCGGGCAAGAGCGTGCAGGCGACGCACATGGCAAAGCCGAGGATGCACGCCCACGCGCCGCCCGTCGCGGTCAGGCGTGAGCCGAGCCAGCCGTGCCAGCGGTTCATGATTGCGAACGTTGCCACGCGAGAGGCCAACCAGGTGCCGCCGACGATCGGTCCCCAACTGAGCGGGAAGCCTGCGGCACGGGTCATCTCGGGCAGGAAGGGGTTGAGCGCATAGCCGATGGTGTAGACAACGGGCATCGTCCCGCGGTGGAGCGTCAGCAGCCTGGCGTACCCGGGGGGGGAGCGGTGCTGGGTGTGGGGGTGCTCGCCGGGGAAGGTGCCGAACCAGAGCAGCAGCACGGTACTGGCCAGGTGGATGCCGGCGACGACGGCGAGGGTGAGGACGTTGCCGTCTACTGACTCGATGCCCAGGCCCGACAACGCCGTGGGCACGGCCGAGACCACCCCCATGCTCACGACCAGCGCCAGCGACCAGGTGATGTTGTACCTGCCGATCGCCCCCGGCAGTTTCGCGGGCTCTCGCCCGCCTGAAACATAACTTGCGACAATCGACCAAAGACCCCCGCACAAGAGCGAATAAGACCCGATGAAGACCCACCACGCCCACTGCGTCCCGGCCCGGCCCTGTTGCGGGGTCAAAAACCAGGTGGCCACGGGCAGGGCGTTGATCCCCGCGCAAATCAGTATCAAGCCCAGCAGCAGAGCCCGTGGGGAGGCGATGGTGAACCGCTGCCCAAGCCACCGGATCGCCGGGCCGGTCGTCAGCGCGCCGATGATGTACGTTACCCCCAGCAGCACGCCCAGGGCGCTGTTCCACCCCAGCCCATATCCAAAGACATACTTGGTGATAAAGAAGATGCCATTGAAGGTAACCCCCGCCCCCACCGAGTTCATGAACGTAAAGGCGAGCGCAGCGCCCAGGGGTGTGGCACGCATCCGCGGCGGGGGAACAGGTTTGCCGAAGTCTTCAGCCATGATGCGCTAACCACCTGACCGACCACCACCACCGGGTGCTCCTGAAGGTACCCCCCAACACCGGCAAAGGGCCTCATTTGCCCGTGCTAGGCCGCGATGGTAGGATGGTCCCCGGCAAGCACCTGCGCCACGCACAAGCGGCGGCAGGCCCCCGGCTGGTTTTGGTGTTTTTCGCGTACTCGTAGCTCAACTGGATAGAGCGCTGCCCTCCGAAGGCAGAGGTTAGAGGTTCGACTCCTCTCGAGTACATTCGCCTTACTGCGTGCGTTTGGCTTTGGCGGTACGCCTGGGTGCGCTGATGCGTAGTTCGCAGGCGGACCCAAACTCCTCGCAGACCGCGTGCCCGCCGCAGGATGGCTGGCGTGCCTTGCAGGCGGCCCGGCCGTGAAAGATCAGCATGTGCGAGAGGGCGCACCAACTCTCGCGCGGGAAGAGGGCCATGAGCGCACGCTCGGCCTGCTGCACGTTGGCCCCCTTGGGCACCAGGCCGAGGCGCTGGCTGAGGCGGTGGACGTGGGTATCGACGACCACGTTCATGTTGATGCCGAAGGCGTTGCCGAGCACGACGCCGGCGGTTTTGCGGGCCACGCCGCGGAGGGTGAGCAGTTCGTGCATCGTCCTGGGGACCTGGCCGTCAAACTGCTCGACGACCTGGCGCATCGACTCGTGGATCGCCCGCGCCTTGGAGCGGAAAAGCCCGATCGACCTAATATACGGCTCGATCTGGGCCGGGGTGGCGGCGGCAAAGGACTCGGGCGTTGGGAAGCGGGCGAACAGCCCGGGCGTTGCTTTGTTTACGCTCGCATCGGTCGCCTGTGCTGAGAGGATCGTCGCGATGAGCAGCTCGTGGGCGGCGGAGTAGATGAGGGCGCAGTGGGCATCTGGATAACTCTCGGCGAGCAGAGCGAGGAGCCTGCCGGCCCGTTTCCGCTGCGCGGGCGTGGTCTTTGGCAGGGCGAAGCCAAACTCCAATACCTCCCGCTGTGAAACGCTCGTGGGCATCCCCCATCCTAACGCCCACTATCCCGGCCACCAACGACCATCCTTACCCCCCCACCGCCTCCGATGCCCACCCGGCACGAATAGACTCCTGCTCGCACTCTGGCCCGTCCACTTTGCACGCATGATCGAGCTTGAGCACGTCAGCAAGAACTACGGCAGCGTCGCGGCGGTCCGCGATGTATCCCTCTCCCTGGGCCGGGGGCAGGTCGTCGGGCTGCTCGGGCCCAATGGCGCGGGCAAGAGCACGATTATCAAGATGGTCGCCTGCCTGCTGGCGCCGTCGCTCGGGCGCGTGCGCGTCTGCGGGCACGACACCATCGACGCCTCAGCCGAGGTACGCAGCCAGATTGGCTACCTGCCTGAGTTTGCCCCGCTCTACCCGGAGATGACGGCCGAGGGTTACCTGCGGTACCGCGCTGGGCTCTATCCGCTCAGCCGGGCCAAGCGCCATGCGGGCATCGAGATGGCGATCGACCGCTGCCACCTGCGTGAGATGCGCTCGCGCCGCATTAGCGCGCTGAGCAAGGGGTACCGCCAGCGTGTGGGCCTGGCCGCGGCGATATTGCACGAGCCGAGGGTCGTGATCCTTGACGAGCCGACGACGGGGCTGGACCCGGCCCAGATTCGCCAGACGCGTGCGCTGCTGCGCGAGCTGGCCGGGGACAAACTGGTGCTGCTCAGTTCGCACATCCTGCCGGAGATTGAGACGACGTGCGACCGTGTGCTGATCATCGCGCAGGGCCGGCTGTGCGCCGACGGGACGCCGGCGGAGTTGCTCGGGTCTGCATTGGCCGAGACGGCGACGATCGCCGAGTTGGCCCCGGGCGATGCCCACCGCGCGCCCGAGCTGGCCCGCGCACTCCAGGCCGCCGGGGCAGCAAACATCACCATCGAGGGCCACACCCTGCACGTCAAACCGATACCACCAACCCCCGGCACACCACGGGCCGACCCCCGGCACCTCATCGCCACGCACGCCCGCGCGCTGGGCCTGACCCTTGTCGGGCTGCACACACCCAGGCCGACGCTCGAGCAGGTCTTCCTGCGCGTCATCGCCGAGGGGCGGGCATGAAAACGACACTCACCATCGCGCAGCGCGAGTTTGCCTCGTTCTTCCGCACCCCGCTGGGGTGGGTGGTGATGGCCCTGTTCCTGCTCTTGTCTGGCTTCGTCTTTGCGCGGTTTGCACTCCAGCCCGGCATGCCCGCGAGCATGCGCGACTTTTTCACGCTCTGGTGGCGCATTTTGGTTGTCATTACGCCCGCCATCTCGATGCGCCTCTTCAGCGAGGAGCACCGCGCCGGCACGATCGACCCGCTCCTGAGTGCCCCGGCTGGGGAGCTCAGCGTCGTGCTTGGCAAGTATCTCGGCGCGCTCTGCTTCCTGATCGCGTGCCTGGCCCCCACGCTCGTCTACGCCGGGGTGCTGATGATCCTGTCCAACCCTGACCCCGGGCCGATCCTGGCCGGGTACCTGGGTGTCGTGCTGCTGGGGATGCTCCAGCTCGCGTTGGGCCTGCTGGCGAGCCTCTACACCAGCAGCCAGACGCTCGCCTTCCTCTCGACGCTCTTCATACTCGTCGGGGTGGAGTTCACCGCCACCTCCCTGGCCAGTGCGGCACCCGCGCCGTGGGACGGCGTGCTGCTGGGCCTCTCCACCGACCTGCGCATCGCCGACTTTGCCAAGGGGGTCATCGACACCTCCCACATCGCCTACTTCCTGATCGCCTCGGGGTGGCTGCTGTCGCTGGCGACGCTGGCGCTGCGCGCCAGGAGGTGGCGCTGATGAACCCACGCACACGATCACGAACCTACGCCGGTATCTGCGCACTCGCGCTGACGGCCATCGCCGTGCTGCTGCTGGTGCTCACGACCCGCATCACCCGGCGTACGGACATCACCGCCACGCGGGCGCACCAGTTGTCGCCACGCACGGCACAAATCCTCGACGCGCTGCGCCGCAACGCCACGCTCGCCATCGCCGCGGACCTCTCGCAGCTCGACCCGGTATCTCGGCAGTCCCTTATCGATGTGCTCGAAAAACTCCAGCGACCGGCCAGCAAAGGGGCCACCTTCAGCACACGCCTGATGAACACGGGCACCAAGGCGGGCCTGGCCGAGTTTGACGCGCTGATGCTCGACCTGGCCAAGGGGGAGAGCACGGCGATCGAGGCTCGCACCGCCGAGCTGACCAAACTGACGGCAGACGCCGACGATCTTGCACGCAGCGTCCAGGGCCTGGTGGGGCTATTGCGTGGGGCGCGCGAGGAGGTGCTAGCGAGTTTCAACAAGCAGGCCCAAGCGGGATGGGACAACCTCGCAGCCAATCTCTCGGTAAGCGAACAGAACCTGAAGACCGCCGCCACCACAGCACGCGAGCAACTGGCGTCGCAGAACGGCCCGCTGCCGATCCCGCCCATCGACCAGGCCAAAGCGACGCTCACGCCGCCGGCGGGCGTTCTCGCCTCGGCGCTGACGCAGGCGAGCACGCTCTGCGAGCAGGTTTACAAGGCGCAGCAGACGACGGGGGCACTGCGGGAGAAGATCGCGCCGATCCTGGCGCAACTCTCGCCGCTGCGCGACCGTGCGGGGCGGCTGGCGACGGGGCTTTCGACGCTGCAGGTGCCGCGCGTGCTGATGGTGGCGCGTGCGGTTGAGCGCAGCCGGGCTGTGCTGCTCATCGCCGACCCACGCACGCCCGGTGCGCCGCTGGACGTGGTGGCGATCGAGCCAGCGGCGATCTTGCAGGCCGGCAACCAGACCGGCGAGTTCCGCGCCCGGGCCGAGGACGTCATCGCCGGCGCCATCGCCAACCTCAACTCCATCACCCGCCCCCGCGTCGTCTTCGTCCACGACTACCCAGGCAAACTCGCCCTCATGGATTGGAAGCCCTTCACGCTGGCCGTCAAACGCCTGAGCGCGCGGGGGATAGACGCGGCGGAGTGGGCCGTCGCCGTCGATCGGGACCTTGCGCCCGACCTGGCGAGCCATGACCCACTGCGCCCGGCGGTCTTTGTGCCGCTGCCGGGGCTGGCCCGCGCTGCGGGCGATGCGCGGGCGCAGGTCGCCGCGCTGCCGATGTATATCAACGCGCTCAAGGCGCTGATGGAGTCGGGCCGGCCGATCTTGTGGAGCATCGAGCCGAGCAACATACCCTCGATCGGTTCAGACGACCCGATCATCGCGCCGCTGTTGCCCCTTGGGATCAAGGCGGACACGGCACGGATTATCCTCGAAGAGAGCAAGCTGGGCACACGCCGGGTTGTGTCGCCTTACTTCGACCTGGTTCCACCACCCGACCCCGCGAACACCTCGCCGATCCCCGGCACGCTGACGGGCCTGCGCTTCCGGGCGAGTTTCCCCGTCCCGATCGCGATCGAGAACCCAGCGGCGGGCGTGCAGGCGTGGCCGATTGTGGTGATCCCTGCCAGCGAGGCGCGGTGGGCTGAGAACGAGTGGAGCGAGTATGGGCGTGCCGTTGCGCAGCTCAAGGGTGAGTATGCCGGGATCGACTACGCACCGGCCTTTGACGCGAAGGCCGACGCCCGCGCCGGTGCGGAGGGGTTCGTCATCGCCGCCGCGGTGGAGCGGCCGGTGCCGCCGCCGGGTGCGGGGACCCAGCGGGTCGTCGTTGTCGGGCTCAACGGGTGGTTCCTCGATGCGCTGACGGCGCAGCAGGCGGAGATCGACGGGCGGACCGCGGTCCTGTTCCCAGGCAACATGCAACTGCTCGAATCGAGCGTGCACTGGCTGGCCGGGCAGGACGACCAGCTCGTGCGCACGGCCAGTTCCAGTTCCACACCGACCATCCCACCGCTGAGCGATGCGAAGCTCGCCGCCCTCCGCTGGGGGCTTGCCGCGGGCCTGCCGGCCGCGGCGCTTGTGCTGGGCCTCTTGTGGCGCCTGTGGCGTGGGTAAGCAAGAGAGCCGATACTCTGATCAGCAACCCCCACAATACCATCACACCAATGCCCACGACCACACCCAACCCCACCCCCTATCCGCTGCTCTTCAACCCGATCTTGTTCCCGAAGGTCTGGGGTGGACAGGCCCTCAGGCAACTGGGCAAGGAGATCCCCCCCAACGCCACCATCGGCGAATCCTGGGAACTCGCCGATATGCCTTCGACCTCCGCTTCCGGAGCGGGGGGCAGCCCGGTCCGCTCGGTGATCCGCCAGGGCGACCTGGCCGGGCGCACGCTTGCGGAGGCGATGAACATCTGGGGCACCGCGTTGCTCGGCAGCGCCAAGCCCACGCCCGAGGGGAACTATCCGCTGCTGGTCAAGTTTCTCGATGCCAACGAGAACCTCTCGGTGCAGGTGCACCCTTCGCCTGCGTATGCATTTGCACACCCAGAGTGCAAGCTCAAGCACGAGTGCTGGTACATCCTTGCCGCCCAGCCGGGCGCGGTGATCTACAAAGGCCTCAAGCCGGGCACCACGCGGCAGGCCCTGCGCCAGGCGACCATCGCCGGCACGATCGCCGAGATGATGGTCGCCGTGCCGGCTGTCGCTGGCGAGTGCCACAACCTCCCCAGCGGCACCTGCCACGCGCTGGGCAAGGGGGTGCTCGTCGCCGAGGTGCAGACGCCCAGCGACACGACCTTCCGCCTCTATGACTGGGGGCGCACAGGGCGCGAACTGCACACCCAGCACGCCCTGACGTGCATCGACCTAGCACCGGCACCGGCGCCGACTCGCAAGTGCACGGCGTCGTGTGCCGAGCGGCACGTTTGCAACGAGGCCTTCACGCTCGACGAGTTCACGCCGGGGGCGGGTGAGAGCCTCGGCGTTGGCCCGGCGGGGCAGTCTGCCGTGGTCATCATGCTCGCGGGGGAGGGGAGGCTGCAAGGCCCATTTGAGCCCATCACAGTGCACATGGGCCAAACGTGCCTGATCCCCGCCTCGATCGCCGAGGGAACGACGCTGACCAGCACCGCCGGTCCGTGCACCTACCTGCGTGCGGCGTTGCGTAGCTGAAGTCGCCGGCCGATCTTTCCTGCCATCAGCTCCTGCCCAAGAACATTCTGGCAAGCAGGTGCAGTGGTGGGGTTCACGGCGGTGCAGGCTTCCAGCGTGCACCGCAAACAAAAACCGCCACCCAGTCGCAGAAGCACCCAGAAGAGACAAGGCCGCGTGCTCGGCACCCTGGCTCATTTCTTCTTACTCTGTGCCCAGGTGTGCGCCCAGGTGCCTCTGTTGTCATGTGCTTCTGCCGCACGGGCTGGAAGCCCGTGCTACCAAAGCCACAGCCCCTCGCCAGAGCGTTCTGGCGGGGTTGGGCAGGGGTGCGGTTATCTGCAACTATCCTTCACCGCCGGCGACGCCCGGCCAGCATCAGACCGGCACCGACGAGGCCCGCCACACCCGGCGCGGGGATCAGCGCAGGCACGGGAACCGTAGCGATCGAACCGTCGATCAACGCCGCCTCACCGACAACCCAGCTCGTCGCATCCGTGAAAACAATCAGCTCCTCGCTGCTTGTGCCGGGGGTGATCTGGCCGAGCAAGAACGAGGCAAACTGGAACCCGACGACCCCGTTGGGCGTGCTGTCCCGGTCCGCGAACGAGGGTGCCACCGTGCCACTGACGCCGTTGTAGTACCCCACGTCCAGCTGTGAAGTAGCACCAAACCCATTGATCGTGAGCCGGCCGATCCCGTTGGGACTCGAAGCGTTATTCTCCACGCGGTACCCAAACGTCAGCCCGGGCAGCGGGCTGTTGGAGACGCCCTGGAGAACGACCCAGTAGAGCGTCCCCGAGAAAGTCGCGGCGGTTACAGGCGTTGAACCCTGCGCCAAAATCGCAAAGCCCGGCCCACCGACAGCCTGTGGCACGCTCGGCACCGGGAAGACCGTCGAGCCGGGGGGCAACGGCGCGCCCGTCGCAACCCCGACCAGCGCAGCAACAGCACCAAAAACGACAGACGCGCACAATGTGTTACTATTCACGATGCTCTCCTCTCCACCGATCTACACGGCGTACACCTTTACGGCGTACACAGCCAAACGCCACGACAACCATCGCGGCACAAGCGACCCGGCACGCTCTCGCACGCCGGAACAGCTCAGAATTCAGAAAACACCCGCCCGGCTCTCGCCGGGGGGGTGATGATTCTCACCGGCGACGGCGGCGAACCGCCAACACACCACCCAGGCCCAGCAAGGACGCCACACCGGGCGTTGGCACCGGGGCGAACGACCCTACCTGCGTAACCCGCCCATCAATCACGCTCGCCAGGGTGTTGAAATACGTTGTCGAGTTCGTCTGCAAGATCAGAAGCGTGCTGGATGTTCCCGGTGCGATCCGCAGGAACCCCGGCAGGATGGTGTTGAACGAAAACCCGACCACACCCGTGGTGTTGCGATCAACGGCGATCGGCGCGACACTCGGGGATGACCCAAACCATGATGCATCCACCGAAAAACCACTCGTAAACCCGTTGAGCGTAAGACGGTTAAGCGAACTGCTGCTGCTGGCGTCGTTGCTGAGCAAGAACGTGAACGTCAACCCCCCGTGCGGGTTGTTCGTGTCTCCGCTGATCACCTGGCTCGTCAGCGTCCCGCTATACAGCGAGGTCGAGAATGCCAGCGTCTGCGACGCGATCACCACACCACCGGACGTGCCGATACCGACAGGCAGCGGGAAGACCGACGACGAAGGGGGCAACGGCGAAGCGCTCGCTCCAGACGTGCCAACGGTCAAGTGCGTAAGCCCCAACACCGCGAATACGCCGACACCAACTGCTCCCACTCGGGAAGATGCGACTAAAGAAGCCATGAAGCTCTCCTCTGCTACAACAGGTATTGTTTTACCAAGCTCTTCTCTTCTACCGATGCTCTCAATCTCCGCCAGACGCCCGGCAACCCAAGACCGTCAGACAGACTATACACGCGTTTCCCTCCCGTGCAACCCAAAAAAACCTGTTTAGCACAGTTTTTTTCATTTGATAACAAACCCAATCAAGACTATAACAAAAACCTAAAATCAGGAATTTACCCCCAAAAACCACCCACGCACACCGCCGTATCCATATACACTCACCCGCCATGCCCCAGGCCTCCACCAAAAAGCCCGTCCCACCCCCGGCCACACCCTTGCCCATACCCCCCGTCCTTGTCTTCCACGGCCCGGAGCGTTTCGAGGCCCTTGGCCTGACCGAAAAGCTCCGCAAACAACTCACCAAAGTCCACGGCCAGATCCAGGTCGTCCTCTTCGACGGCTCCACCACACCCCCGGCCGAGATTCTCGATGAGCTCCGCTCGACGGGCCTGCTCGCATCCCAAAAACTCGTCATCGTCGACAACGCCGACGCCCTCCTCAAAGCCGCCGACGACGAACCAGCCCCCCCCACTCTCACACGCAGGCCCCCGAGCAAGTCCGCCCGCGAGCTCTTTGAGGCCTATGCCCGCGCACCGGAACCGACGGCCACGCTCGTCCTCCGCGCCAACACCTGGAAGCCCGGCAAGCTCGATAAGGCAATCGTCGAAGCCGGCGGGGAGATCACCGAGTACAAGCCCCTGAGCGATGATGCCGCCGTTGCATGGGTCCTCAAACGCGCCCGGACCACCCACGCCGTGCCCATGGACGACGACGCGGCAGAACTGCTCATCGCGAGCATCGGGACCGACCTGGCCCACCTCGACTCCGAGGCCGGCAAGCTCGCTATCGCCGCACTGGCGCGCAACCTCCCGTCGATCACACGCACGCTCGTTGCGGAGCTGACGGGCACGGCACGGGAGGAGGAACTCTTCGCCCTCCAGTCGGTCCTGCTGCAGCCAGACCCGCAGACTTCGCTGGCCTACCTGCGCGACATGCTCCAGGTCTCCAGGCACAACCCCGTTGCGCTTGGGATTGCCTGCCTTGCGCTGGCCCGGCAAATCGACGGCATGTGCCGAGGGCTGGCGGCAGGGGAGAACCCTTCGGCCCTGAACGCCCGCCTGAAGATCTGGGGGAAGGTGGCGGACCAACTGCCCAGCATCGCCCGCAGGCTCAACCCCGCCAGCACCGCCGAGTTGCTGCTGCAATGCACCGAGACCGACGCCCGGAACAAGTCAGGGCGCGGCGACCCGACGCACAACATCGAAGCCCTGGTGCTGCGCTTCAACGCGCTGATGACCCACTAACCCATCCCCCAGGGGGATGGGCAGGGGTGGGGTTATCTTGTTCCCCTCACCCACCCATCAAAGCCTTCATCTCCCGCACCGCCGACCGCAGCCCGACAAAGACACCCCGGCTGATGATCGCGTGCCCGATGTGCAGCTCGGCCATCCCCGGCAGCCCGGCCACGGGGCGCACGTTCAAATAGTTCAGCGCATGGCCCGCGTGCAGCCGCCGGCCTGCGGCCCGCACGCGGTGGGCGGCGTCGGCTAGGCGGTCAAACTCTGCCTTCAGCCCGCCGATTGCGAAATCACCGCCGGCGCGCGCAAAGGCGTGGGCATACGCGCCGGTGTGCAGTTCGCAGGCATCAAAGCCCACCTGGGCGGTGGCCTGCACCTGCCGGGCGTCGGCCTCGATGAAGGCGGCGACGGTCATCCCGCCGGGGGCGGCCTTGAGGCGGGCGATGACCTCGCGCATCCTTTCGAGTTGCCCGGCAACGTCCAGCCCCCCCTCGGTTGTCAGTTCCCGCCGGTTCTCGGGCACGAGCGTTACCATCTGGGGGCCGGGGTACCCCTTGCGGAGGGAGAGGGCGATGGCGACCATCTCGTCGGTGGCACCCATCTCTAGGTTGAGTCGTCCGTGAACGTGCCCGGCGAGGCGTTGGACGTCGTGCTCTTGGATATGCCGGCGGTCCTCGCGGAGGTGGACGGTGATGATCTCCGCCCCGCCGAGGTGGGCTTCGTGGGCGGCAAAGAGGGGGTCTGGCTCGTCGCCGAGGCGGGCCTGCCGGAGGGTGGCTACGTGGTCGATGTTGACGCCAAGGAGGATGGCCATAGGCGTAAGTATTGCCCCGCCGGGCACGACAGAAGGCCCGTGCGGGCCGATACACTCCATCGCACCGAGATGCCCACCGCGGGCCCGCCCTAAGGAGTCTGCCCGATGCCCGAGGCCACACCTGCCGATCAAGCCGTGCCTGCAAGCACCCAGATCACCCGGACCACTTTGGCCAGGCGGTGGGTGCGTAAGACGGTGATTTTCCTGTCGATCTTCTTTGTGCTGGGGGTGTGGGGGTTATACGACGCGGTGTGGCTCTACCCGACGCGCGGGCGCACCGACGCGGAGTACCGGCGGTTTGCCTACTTGCAGCAGAGCGAGCGCGACCGGCGTCTGGGTGATGCCAGCATCCCCGATCCCGTGGCCAGGTATGCCCAACTGCGCGAGGCCTCTTCGGGGAGCGATCTTGACCGCGTCAAGCTCGAGTGGCTGCAGTCTCTTTCGCGTGTGGGGATGCTGACGCCCGAGCAGACGACCTTTGCCAATCCAGCCGGGGAACTGGAACGCCTGCGGAAGGAGTGGACGAGCAAGGAGAAGCCCAACCCGCTCAACGCGTGGGACATTCCTTTTCAGTGGGTGATAACAGCGGTAGGCTTTGCGGGGGCTGCGTGGGTGCTGGTGGGGTTCTTCCGGACCAAGGGGCAGGTGTATAGGTGGGAGCCGGGGTCGCGCCGGCTGACGCTGCCGAGCGGGGTGTCGCTGGTGCCGGGGGAGATCGCGGAGTTTGACAAGCGCCGTTGGCACAAGTTCTTTGTAACGATCGTCGCCGAGCAGGGCCGCCGGCATGAGCTGGACTTGTACAAGCACGAGCCGCTTGAGGAATGGGTGCTGGAGATGGAGCAGGCCCGGTTCCCGGAGCCGGCCGAGGTGGTCGCGGCAGCGGTGGATGAGCCGGGCAGCGTGGCGGGGAACCAATAGTGCGCGGGCTTGACAAGTGGGGCAGTCAAGAGGCAAAGTTACAGAGTGGCAAAGTTACAGAGTGACAGAGTGTGAAAGCCAACATGCTTTGCCACTTTGTACCTTTGCCACTTTGCCACTTGGCCACTTTGCACCCCTACCACCTAGTCACTTCGCCGCCCTTGCCGTCCCTCCCGCACCTTGACGGCGATCATCTGCTCGTAGATCGCTAGCAGCCGGGCATAGGCCAACCCTGCCCGGCCGTCGAGAATCCCGCCTTGGACGATTAGGGCAAAGCAGAACCGAATCGTCGATCGCATGGGCATGCGTGCAAAGAGCCTTTTGAGCGTGCGCCTGCGTTGCATGCCCCCGCCGAGCAGGCCGCGGAGCATGGTGCCCAGGCCGAGGGGTTGGCTGAGTTCCTCGATGATCTGCTGAGCCTCTTTGGTGCTGTAGCGGTTGTGCCTCTCAAGCCACTCAGCCAGGCCCTTGCTGAAGTTGTGGTGAACGTACGGGGTGGTGAGTTTGTCGAGGGTGCCGGTCGTCGCCTCGCGCTGGCCGTGGCCGCTGTCGGTAAAGCGGAGGCGGCCTTTGTGGAAGAACCGGACCTGATAGGCCGGGTAGCCGCTGCTGCGCTTGATCCACTGGCCCAGGAGGATCATCTGGTTGGGGACATAGAACCCCGAGTGGGGCGTGGCGGCGCGGATCGCTTGGTCCATCTCCTGGACCAGCGGCATCGTGAAGCGTTCGTCGGCGTCGAGGTGGAAGACCCAGTCGTGCTTGAGGGGGATGTTGTCGATCGCCCAGTTGCGCTGAGCCCCGAAGCCGGCGAAGGGGTTGTGCCAGACCTTTGCTCCCAGTTCTTGGGCGCGCTGGCAGGTGCCGTCGGTGCTGCCGGAGTCCAGGACGTGCACGTCGTCGGACCATGTGCAGCTAGCGAGGCAGGCGTCGATGTTGGGCCGCTCGTTAAGTGTCAAGATGACCACCGATGCCGAGGGCCTCGGGCCTTGATACGCGCCGCGGAGCTCAGGCAGGGGTGAGGGCATGGTTTGGGTAGCGTGAAAACTCTTTATCGTCTCTAGTGCAGTGCCGGGTAAAGCGATATAGGCTTGGCACACCTTATGCCCCCCGACCAGACCCACCAACTGACGGATGCACCCGCCC
>JAJTGZ010000050.1 GCA_021299385.1 Phycisphaeraceae bacterium
GTGTTGGTCGTCGTTACGCGCTTCATGCGCCCGCCACAGGGGAGGCTCCCCTGGTGGGCCAGCCCATCGCTGCGCGACTGGCTCACCGCCGAGGCCATCGTCATCCGCACCAACATCGACAACACTTCACTCAACACCGCCATCGGCAACTCACCCCAAGGCCAGCTCTCGCTCATGGGCGGCATCGAGCTCTTCATCGACGGGCAATACATCGCCAACGCCGGCGGAGCCGTAGCACGCACCGAAGAGCTACGGGACTTCACCCACCAGGCCCACGGCCCGGCCGACATCACACCCCTGCCCGAGGGCCAGCCAGGCATCACCGCCGAGTGGGTCCTGGGCACCATCGACGCGCACCGCGAGCTGGCCGAGGCCGGCAGCCCGGTCCTCCCCTTCCGCGCCGCCAGACGCCGCGCCGCCGCTGGCGTGCGTGTAGTCTTCCCCTTACCCGCGCCAGGCTCCAAAGAACTCCCGGCGATCAAAGAGCCAACCATCGACCCCGCCGCCCCCTGGCACGCCGTCGTCGAGCAGCTCACCCTCGCCCAGCAGGCACTCGACGCCGGCGACCCACCACAGGCCATCGCCCGCTACACCTGGGTCGCCAACCCCGGCGATCCGGACCTCCCCCCCGGCGCACTGCTGGCATCCGCCGAGCTCGCCCATGCCGTCGGCGTCCCACCCGCCCCGGTCCAAACGGCCGGCCTGAGCCGCGATCAGCGCACAGTCCACTCAGCCATCTCCGTGCGTGCCGTGCTGGACATAGCCCTGCGCGATCGTGCCACACACGAGGGTGGCTCCACCTCACCCACCGGCGCGCTCGATGAAACGCTCGTGCGTGCAATGCTCTCGCAGCTTCGCCTGGATCGCCCGACCATCAGCGCCGAGCCTGCCTGGCAACGCCTCTGTGCCCTTCGCCGGGCGGTGATTATTCAAGAGATGACCCGCGCCTTCCTCGCCTCGTGCACCCAAGGCCGCGACCCGCAGGCCAATGCGATCGCCCGCAGGCTGCTCGCCTCGGCCCGCACCTGGCCTGACGCCGACCGCGCCACCTCGGCCCGGGCGCTCGCGCTGGCCACCATCGTCGCCGCGCGCGTGCCCAGGGGCCTGCGCCCGGACCTGGCCAATGCGCTCACCGAGGCCAACACCCTCGCGCCAACCTACCCGACGGCCGACCTCGCCGGTCAGATCGCGAACCTCACCGACGAGCCCCCGGCGCAGCGTTGACGGCCGCCGCGCGTATCCAACCTCTGCTATATTCGCACGCCCCGCACCCGCACCTGCCATGGAGGGCAGCCGATGGCCCCGACGACACCCGTGAAACAGACCAAACCCAAAGCTCCCCCGGCCGCGCGTGAAGCCCGCGCCACCGCCGAGAGCATGGCCACCCGTCAGCGCGATATCTCCGTCTCGGAGTTCTTCGCCAAAAACCGCCACCTGCTCGGGTTTGACAACCCGCGCAAGGCCCTGCTCACGACCGTCAAAGAGGCCGTCGACAACAGCCTGGACGCCTGCGAAGAGGCCGGCATCCTCCCGGACATCACCGTCGTCATCGAGGACCTCCAGCCCGACCGCCCCGCCAGCGCCAAAAGCTCACGCTACCGCATCACCTCCATCGACAACGGCCCGGGCATCGTCCGCAAGCAGGTCGAGAACGTCTTCGGGCGGCTGCTCTTCGGCTCCAAGTTCCACCGCCTGAAGATGTCCCGCGGCCAGCAGGGCATCGGCATCTCCGCCGCCGGGATGTACGGGCTGATCACCACCGGCAAGCCGATGATGATCCAAACCCGCCCCGACGCACGCAAGCCAGCACACCACATCGAGCTGGCGATGAACACCAAAACCAACCGCGCCGAAGTAACCGTCGATGAAGAGACCGACGACTTCCCACTCGCACGACTCCGCAACCTCAACAGCGCTACACGCGAGCTCGCCCAGAGCAGCGACTTCCTCAGCAGCTCCGCCTACCCCACAGGCACAAGCGTAACCATCGAGCTCGAAGGCAAATACCAGCGCGGCCGCGGCTCCATCGACGAGTTCCTCGAACTCACGGCCATCGCCAACCCGCACGCACGCTTCACACTCGTACGCCCAACCCGGGTGACCGAGGAAGAGGACGAAACCCTCCCGCTCAAGAAAGGGCCGAGGGATGAGGGCCGAGGGCCGAGTGAAAAGACAAGTGCCGCCGGAGATGCTTCTTCCCGCTCGGCCCTCGGCCCTAACACCTCGGCCGTTCCCCCCGCCCTTGCGCCAGAAATCACCCAAGACCTCGGCCCGCTCGTCGTCTTCCCGCGCGGCATCAACGAACTCCCACCCGAGACCAAGGAAATCCAGCCCCACCCGCGCGGCGTCGAGCTCGGCACGCTCTTACAGATGCTCAAGGACTATGAAGCAGCCGAGAATAACGGCACGCTCTACGGCTTCCTGCAAGAAAAGTTCTGCCGAATCTCACCGGCGACCGCCTCGGGCTTCTGTGAAAAAATCGGCGTAACAAGCCGAACCAAGGCCAGCGCCATCGAGCCGCAGCAGGTCGAGAAACTCTTCCAGGAGTTCATGGAGAGCAAACTCGCGCCGCCGCCAACGGACTGCCTCGCCCCCGTCGGCGTGCACCAACTTCTCCGCGGCATGCACAAGGGCGTGCGCGCTGAGTTCTACGCCGCGTCCTCGCGCGAGCCCGCCGTCTACCGCGGCCGGCCCTTCCTGATCGAGGCCGCGATCGCCTTCGGCGGCGAGCTGCCGGGCGACGACACCGCCCGCGTCATCCGCTTTGCCAACCGCGTCCCGCTGCTCTTCCAGCAGAGCGCGTGCTCGAGCTTCAAGGCCGTCAACGAGTGCAACTGGCGCAACTACGACCTCCAGCAACCCCGCGGCGGGCTGCCGGTGGGCCCCCTGGTCATCATGATCCACATGGCCAGCGTCTGGGTCCCCTTCACCAGCGAGAGCAAGGAGGCCATCGCCGACTATGACGAGATCCGCAAGGAGATGAAACTCGCCCTCATGGAGTGCGGCCGCAAGCTCGGCACCTACCTCCGCCGGCGCCAGAAGATGAAAGCGCAGTCCGACCGCCGCGACATCTTCCAACGCTACATCGGCGAGGTCGCCACGGCCTGCGCCAAGATCACCGGCGAGGACGCCAAGAAAATCTACACCGCCCTGCTCGAACAAGCCCGCAAGAAAACCGCCGAGGCCGACCAACTCCTTGATGACGAAGGAAAGGTCATCAAAGACGACCCCGCCGACCTCGATGGCGTGATCATCGTCGAATCGGGTACGTCGGCTCTCCAAGCCGACAGCCCAGGTGGGGCGGCCCTCCGGGCCGCCCAGTCCACACCAGAACCTCCCACACCAAAGCCCCAACCCAAAGCACCCAAACCCAAAGTCCAAAGCGAGCAGAAGCTCGGCTCGGAGAGCCGACCTACCCGCAAGCCTGAACCCAAAAAACCCAAGCCCAAGATGCGCCTGGTCAACGGCAAACTCGTACCCATCGACGACGGCCCCGGCCTCTTTTGACACGGGTAGGTCGGCTCTCCGAGCCGACCAGGCTGCTTCGGAAATCGCCCCATCGAAACAGCAGCCAAGCGGGTCGGCTCGGAGAGCCGACCTACCCGCCGACCTACCCGCCGACCTACCCGCTGACCTACCCGATCGCATCTACCCTGCACCATGCACAACGCCCAGGCGGAGGGGAACGCGTTCTTTGTCTGTGATTTTTGCCACAACCACTTTGCCGACGACCGCCCGATGGTCGAGGGGCACAAGGGGGCGTTGATCTGCGGGCAGTGCCTGACGCCGGCGTACACATCGCTAATCCACCTGGGCCAGGGCAGCGAGCACGCCGGGGCACACTGCACGATGTGCCTAGAGGACCGTGCCGAGGCGCAGTGGGCCAGCCCGGCGTATCCCGACGCGCACATCTGCGTGCGCTGCGTCAAGCAGGGCGCTGGCGTGCTGAGCAAGGACCCGGACTTCAACTGGTCCAAGCCCCTAGCACCGGCGGAGGGGAGCCGGGTTGTTGATGATGAGGACCTCGACCCGGATGTTGTTTAGCGGCGGGCCGTCGTGCGGGTTTCAAACTGTGCTCTAAGGAAGTTCACCACAGAGACGCCGAGGCACAGAGAATGCATTGATTAGAATGAAGCAAAAGAGCATCTGGCCGCTTCTCGGTGCCTCTGTGCCTCGGTGGTGGAATCTGTTTGCTTTATAGGTTGGAAGCCTGCACCTCCGACAATAAACCTCACCCCTGCCCCTCCCCTCGGGGGAGGGGTTCTCATCTCAGTGCTGCTCGCGCTTTTTGATGTCTTCGCTCATCGGCGGGCTGGGTGGCACGCCGAGGTATGCCAAGGCCCGTTCCATCGTTCGGCGGACGACCGGCCCGGCCACCGCTGCGCCGCGGTGGTTTTTCTGCCGGACGAGTTCAGGACCCGGATCATCGATCACCACGATCATTACCACGCGGGGTTCATCGACAGGCCCGCCGGCGATGAAACTGGAGTTGTACTGCCCGCTGAAGTACCCGTCGCTGCCCTTGGGGCGGCGCATCCCTTTGGGCGGTTGGCCCAGCGGGATCTCGGCGGTGCCCGACTTGCCGAAGAGTTCGTACTGCCAGCCCGTCTCTGGGTTCTCGCGTGCGGCGAGCTTGCGGTCGAGCGATGCCGTTACGCCGCGGAGGGTTTCGCGTGTAAGGTCGGCCACTTCCCTGGGCAGGACGCGGTTGGTGATGTCGAGTGCCGAGGCTTCGAGGGCAGGGTCCCAGGCCGTCATGCGGACTTTGGGGAGCGTGCCGTTGGCGGGGCCGCGTCGGGCCAGGCTGCTGAAGGCTCGCACGACCTGCACGGGCGTAACAGCGACTTCATACCCGCTGGCGCAGGAGGTTTGTGTGTAGTTGCTCCAGCGGCTCATGGGCGTGACGAGGCCGGGCGTCTCGCCGGGCAGGCCGGTGCCGGGGCGCGAGCCGAAGCCAAACTTGACGACCGCATCGTGCATCTGCTGGAAGGTCATGCGTGCGGTGCCTTGGGTCATGCCGATGTTTGAGGAGTTGATGAGCACCTCCTGCCACGTCAGGCTGGGGCGGCGGAGCACGTCGGTTACGATGCGCCCGTAGGGTGTGCGGTAGATGCCGTTGTGCGTGTTGAATATCTCGGTGGGCTGGGCGAAGCCGAGCTCGACGACGCTGGACCACATGAAGGGCTTGAATGTTGAGCCGGGTTCGTAGATGTCCTCGACGCAGCGGTTGCGCCCAAGGGCGGCGTGCTGTGCGCGTGCCGGGTCTTTGCGGATGGTGCGGTAGCGTGTGCCGCCGGATTGGTTGTCCTTGGCGATGACGGTCTTCCAGTCGTAATCGACGAGGTGGGGCAGATCGCGGACGATGTCGGCCAGGGCGAGGATCTCGCCGGTGTTGGGGTCCATCATCACGGCACGGCCACCCGCGGCGTCGGCCTCGGCGACGCCACGCTCGAGCTCTTCAAGGACGATGCGTTGCAGTTCCAAATCCAGCGAGAGTTTGATATCCTGCCCGTCTTGTGCGGGGACGTAACTGTTGGGACTGGTCCAGAGGGGCCGGCCGCGCGAGTCGCGGACATAGGCGAGCGAGCCGGCCCTGGGCTGGAGTTTGTCGTCGAGCTTCATCTCGGTGCCCATGAGGCCGTGGTCCTCGGTGCCGACGGTGCCGAGGAGGGATGCGGTGAGGTCCTCTGCGACGACCTCGCGGACCTGCTTGATTTCGAGGTTGACCCCCGGGATTTTGAGTTTGCGGACGATGTCCACCCGGCGGTCGTCGAGCACGCCGGTGATGGGGAGGTAGCGGACGGGATTGGGGAGTTTGGGGTCCTCGGCAGCAGCCGACACGACCTCGGCCAGTTCGGGGGCAATGGGTGATGGCGCATCAGCCTGCTCGACGGGTGAGCCGATGGCAGGGTCGGCGGCGGCGTTCGTCTGGGTATCTGCTTGGGTTGGTGCCGGGGGGGATGTGCCCGCCGAGGCGAGTTTTTTACGCTCGGCTATCACCTTGGCCTTGCGTGCGGCCTCTTGGGCGTCGATCGCGGCTTGACGCTGGTCACCCTGGATCATCGTTGCGATGAGTTTGGGTGCAAACTCGCTGGCGCTGACGCCCGTTGCGGCGGCGAGCTGCACGATTGCCTCGTCGGTCTTCTGACGGGGGAAGAGCGTCGGATCGATGAAGACGCGCATGCCGAAGCGCGTTGCGGCCAGCGGACGCCCACGCCGATCGGTCAGGTCGCCACGGCGGGCGACCTCGGTCACTCGGCTGAGGCGCTCACCCATGTGCGATTGGAGATCAAGGCTGGGGTTGGCTTGTAAACTCCAGACGCGCCAGAGCATCACGCCAAGGCCGAGCGTGATGGTGAAGGAGGTTATGAAGGCGACGGTGTTGGTGCGGTCAAGGGAGTTGTACCAGGTGAATAGGGAGGCCCAGGGTGTGCGGGTCGCGGGCGGGGACGCCCGCGCCACCGGGGACGTGCGGGTCGCGGGCGGGGACGCCCGCGCCACCAGGGACGCCCGCGCCACCGGGGACGTGCCCGCCACCGGGGACGCGCCCGCCGCCTGGGGTTGGGGGGGCGCCGAGGCTTCCTGCGGCCCATCACTGAAGGGCAGGGTCTGTTGTTCTGGAGTGTGCATGGTTCGCGGCCCCTCCTTGGGCTGCTGTTTGTCTGCTGCCCGGCCCTCCGTCCGGGGTTTGGATCGGGGCCGCTGGGGGTTCTTAGCGGGCCTGTGCAGGCTTGGTGATGCTCTTGGCCTGGACGATCGTTGTCCCGTTGGGCGCGATCGGCGAGGCGGGTGAATCAGTTTGCACGTTGATGGCCATGAGGGGGCCAAAGCGTGTAGCGGCGGCGAGTTCGATCTTCTCCGGCGTGCTCATGGCGGCGATGTCGGTGCGGAGTTTGGCCAGGTCCCGGCTGTGCAGCAAGATGTTGCGCTGCGCGACCGTCGCCTGATGGACCGCCTCGAGCCGCTGCTGCCGCAGCCCGAGCATGCAGCAGCCGATGACCCCGAACGTAATGACCAGCAGGCAGAGTTTGTAGAACACGGCGTGAGGCTCCGGGGTTGAAGCAGATTGGGTTGGCCAGTAGGAGGAACAGGCCTATCGGATTAGTTGCGTGGTGTAGCGTCGGTGATGGGCTTGGAGGGGAGCTTGATCTTCATGCCGATTTTGAGATTGTCTTCCCGGAGGCCGGGGTTGAGCTTCATGATGTCCTTCCAACGCTTGGTGGTGCCGAAGGCTTCGCGGCTGATGCCCATGGGGGTGTCGCCGGCTTTGATGGTGTAGATGCGGGGCTGGGCGGGGTCGCCTGCGGTGCCCGTTGAGGGTGTGCTCGTCTTGGTGCCCGTGGCTGTCGCCGGGATGGTGGGCGTGGTCGGTTCGGGGGTGTTGATCTGCCCGGTATTGGCGAAGGCGGCGAGTTCCTCCCGGCGTGGGATGCGGATGGTTACGCCCTCGCGGAGTTTGCCGTTGGCGGGGGCCATCTTGATGTTGTACTGCTGGAGTGCGGCTGCGAGTTTGTCGTTGCCGTAGTGCTTGGTGGCGATGGAGCGGAAGGTCTCGCTGCGCTGCACCGGGTGCATGGCATCGTCGGACCGGCTGATGCCCGGCGGTGTGGGCACCGGTGCCGGCTCGGGCACGATGACCAGGGTTGGGGCTTCGACGACATCCCCGGCGGTCAATGGCGGAACACCCTGGCCGCCCAGCACGGGCGGCGCACCGCCAGCGAGGTTGAGTTGTGGCGGGGCGACGGGTGGGACGTTGGCGGGTGTGTTGGGGTCGGTGCGGAAGCGGTTGGGGAGCGTGTCGTCCCCAAGCCGGGAGACGGTTACACCCTGGCCGATGGTCCCGATGGTCTGATCGGGCTGCTCCATGCGGGCCTTGGAGCGGTGGTCGCCCCACAAAAGCCCGAGAACCAGGATGACGACGAAGGAGATCAGGACGGCGACTTTGACTTCACTTTTCACGTTTTTGTCTTCCTTGACTGGCTTTAACGCGGACATCGCTGTGGCCCCGCGAGGTCCCTGGGCTGATGCCGGGGGTGTGCTGGTGGGGCTGCCCGAATCCGTGGGCAGCACGTCAACACTCTCGATGGAATCCTGGGACATGCGGATGATATCGGCAGACTTGAGCAGAACCCCGCAACGGAGTTGAAAACGCTGTAAATCAAGCGCGGCACCTGCGCCCGGTGCCGGTCGGGTGGGCAAGTTTTCGGTTATCTGGAATCAGGGCAATCCCCCGCAGGGGGACGAGGGGCTTGAAAAGTGCCAACCGAGGCCCGCCGGTTGGCGTATGGTGTGAGTCATGGGCACGCTGCCGACGATTCCGAACTTGGTGGATACTGGCCGGGGGTACCTGGGTCGGCTTCGGCTGCGGGCGCTCGGGTGGTCGCTCGGGTTTGGATTGGCGGCGTTTGCGGTGATCGCGTGGACGCCGATCGGGTGGGTGCCGGTGGTTTCGGTCGCGGTGGCCGCGGCGGTGATGACGATGTCGCGGATGGCCACGTCGCTGGATAAGCCGCTCTGTTATTCGTGCGGCGCGGACCTGGCCGGGGTGAGTGATAGCCCGCAGGGTATTGCGTGCCCGTCGTGCGGGGCGGTGTATCAGGGCCGCCGGCGGATGGCCAGTGGACAGGTTGATCCGCGGGCAATGATCCAGGGGGAGTTGGGGGATGAGGCAGGGGCTGACAAGGCCTAGGGATGGCGGGCTGGAAGCCCGCCCCACCATGATTCAGCCCGCCCCACCATGATTCAGCCCGCCCCACCTCAATACCGCCCGCCCCATCAATGTTGCGCCCGCCCCACTGGGGTTAGGGTTTGGGGGCCTCGGCCGGTGGCGGTGCGGGGATCGGTGCCGAGGGGACTGTTGGGGGGTTTAACTGAATGGATGGGGTTGCCAGCGATGGCTCGGTGGGCATTGGAGGAACGACCACCGGCGGGGGTGGGGCGAACGACTGCACTGCACTTTCGGGGACCAGGGCTGGCAGGGTTTTGAGTTCATCGACAGACGCCCCGCGCGATTTGGCGAAGGCCTCGATGGCGGGGAAGCCGGTGGAGGCGGCGAGTTGGCCGCTTTGTTCGTAGAGGGCCTTGGCCTGGTCCCATTGGGCATTGCTCTCGGCGACAGCGGCGAGGCCGAAGATGGCGCGGAGGGAGAAGATCGCTTGCCTTCTGATGCCCTGGGTCTGGTCAAGGACCAGTTGGTATTGCTCTTTGGCCTTGGTGAGCAGTTGGGTTCTTTGCTCGGGTGTGAGGATGTCGTCCTTGTTTTTTACGGCGTTGGTGGCCGGGTCGCGCTCGGCGCCGGGGGCGAGGCCGAGGGAGGCGGAGAGCACCCACTGGTCGGCGGCGGTGAGGCGGGCGATGAGGGGGGCGGCACCTTGGCCGGCGGCGTCCTCGGCGATGCGGAGGAGGACATCGGGGCTGACCTGTCCACCCTGGCCGGCGGTGCGGAGTTGGGCCTCTAACTCGGTGAAGGCGGAGGCACGGGCCGTATCGCGCGCGGCCTTCCAGCGGCCGAAGCCCCAGTACCCGGCGACGATGGCGGCGACGATCAGGAGGACGGGTGTGGAGTATTTGCGCAGCGCCTCGATGAACTCGACGTTGTAGCGCGACTCTTCCAGCCCGGCCCCGGTGCGGATTTCGCCGGCGCGGACATCGACGGGCCGTTTGGGTTCGGGGGGGGGAGTAGGGGTGGGGGTTTGGTCGGACATGAGGGGGAAGTATAGATCGGGGGTGGGGATGCACGCCGAGGGGTCTGGGGGCGTGCAAAGTCAATCGGGCATGTGTGCGGCACCGATAGGATTGTGCATGGAGATGACCACGATCAATCGCGCGTTGCGTCTGCTGTGCTTGGTGGGCTTGGTGGGCCTGTTGGGCCTGGTGCTGGTGGTGCCGGCCGGTGCGCAGCCGATCACAATCCCGAAGAATACGCGCCCGCCGGGGGAGAGCCCGGGGTCGTCGGCCAACGACCCGCGTTTGCCCCCGACGCTGGTGGCGACGAATCTCTCGAGGGAGCAGTTGCGGATCGAGACGGTGGGGCTGTCGATGTCGGTGCCTGAGGGGAGCGTTGTGGTGCAGGCCTCGACGGGGGACGGGACGCTGAGTTTCAACGTGGTGCCTGGGGAGAACGAGTGGGCGATGGCCGTCTCGACGAGGCGGACCAAGATCGACCAGACGAGCGTGCAGCAGATGGCCGAGGGGATTACCAAGCAGATGCTTGCGCTGGCGCCGCTGCTGGACGCGAAGACCCGGGAGATGACGTATTCGCGTGTGGAGGTGCTGCACCGCGACATGGACTTCCGCGTGGCGGGGTGCGCGACGCCGGGCGCGAGGCTGTACTTTGCGATCCCCAATGAGAACGGTCCGCGTGGGATCAAGGGGTACACGGTCTTCAAGCCGTTGCCGGGGTTGTTTGTGCTCTTTGAGTTATCTACGGCCGAGCCGCAGTTTGACAAAGCGCGTGCGGCGTATGAGCTGGCGGTGGCAACGGCGGCGTTCGTGGACCCGACGGTGGCGCTCAAGGCCCGTGCCGATGCGTTGGCCAACGGGCTGGCGTTTGCGGGTCAGCTGGACATGGCGGCGTTGCAGCGTGCGTTGCCGGAGGGGCAGCAGGCGTTCCGGCTGTACCAGCCCGGGACGCCGCCGCAGCCGGATACTGAGAAGGGGTACCGGATCATCACCTACGAGCGTGGCAAGCGCAGCGACCTTGGGCGCGATGTAGCGATGAGCAGTACGCGCGACGACCCCGAGGGGATCATCATGACGATCCAGGCCCGCATCCTGGCCCCGAACGGCATGGTGATCGATTCAGAGAGCAACGCATTTAGCGCGTATGACCGCAGCAGCGAGGCGTGGGTATCGCGGACGTCTGTGCGCGAGAAGGACGCCGCAAGGAAGCAGCCGCAGGTCTTTACAGAGACGGGCGTGCGCCAGGGCAAGAGCCTGTCGGTGCTCGTGCGCCAGCCGGGCAAGCCCGACCGTTCTGCTCAGCACGAACTGCAGGGAAGGGAGTATCTGAGCCAGGTGGAGGTGCAACTGCTGCCGATGCTTCTGGACCGGGCGAGTGCCGAGGGTGAACTGGGGTTCTACGCCTACCGGTCCGACACCGGCACAGTAAGCCTTCGGCGGGAGCGCGTCCAAGGTCAGAAGGACGGCAGCAAGATCACCACCACGCTGCGCGACAGCGAGGAAACACAGACGACGCTGGTCAGGGACTCATCTCGCTACGTGCGGACAGAACTGCCCGACGGGTCGCTCTGGGAGCCGATCGAGCCCGAGGCCCTGCTGCGCCTGTGGCGGAGCAAGAGCCTGCCGACGGGCAAGTAGAGCTGGTAGACTCAGCGCATGCTGACAGCACACCCGGCGTACAAGGCCCTGCAAGATCACCACAGGCAGCTGCGCGACACGCACATGCGCGACCTCTTTGCGCAGGACCCGCAGCGCTTTGCACGGTTGAGCATCGAGCACGACGGGGTGCTGCTGGACTACAGCAAGAACCGTGTAACAACCCATACGATGGACCTGCTGATGCAGCTGGCACGCCAGGCGGGCGTCGAGGGGCTGCGCGACGCGATGTTCGCGGGGGAGAAGATCAACTTTACCGAGGGGCGTGCGGTGCTGCACACGGCACTGCGCAACCGCCCCCCCACTGCCGGGGGCGTGGCGCGGCCGGTGTATGTTGATGGGCAGAACGTGATGCCGGAGGTGGAGGATGTGCTGGCGAGGGTCGGGGCCTTTGCCGAGAGCGTGCGCGATGGGAGGCACCGTGGGTTTACTGGTAAGCGTATTACAACTTGCGTGAACATCGGTATCGGGGGGAGTGATCTGGGGCCGGTGATGGTGGCCGAGGCGCTCAAGCCGTATTGCAAGCGCGACCTGACGATGCACTTTGTCAGCAACATCGACGGGACGCACCTGGCCGAGGCGTTGCGGGGTTGCGACCCGGAGGCGACGCTGTTTATCGTCGCCAGCAAGACGTTCACGACGCAAGAGACGATCACCAACGCTCGCTCGGCCCGGGCGTGGCTGCTGGACGCGCTGGGGGATGAGAAGGCCGTGGCGAACCACTTCTGTGCCGTGTCTACCAATGCCAAGGAGGTCTCAGCGTTCGGGATCGACACGGCCAATATGTTCACTTTCTGGGATTGGGTCGGGGGGCGGTATTCGCTCTGGTCGGCCATCGGGCTGCCGATTGCGTTGTCGTTGGGGTATGAGAACTTTCTGGCCCTGCTCAGCGGTGCGCACGCGATGGACGAGCACTTCCGTACGGCCCCGCTGGAGAAGAACCTGCCGGTGATCTTGGGGATGCTGGGGGTGTGGTACAACAACTTCTTTGACGCGCAGAGCCACGCGATCTTGCCGTATGACCAGTACCTGCACCGGTTCGCGGCGTACTTCCAGCAGGGGGATATGGAGTCCAACGGGAAGTTTGTCACCCGTGAGGGCAAGGTGGTTTCGTGGCAGACAGGGCCTGTGATCTGGGGTGAGCCGGGGACGAACGGGCAGCACGCGTTTTATCAGTTGATCCACCAGGGTACCAAACTGATCCCGTGCGATTTCATTGCACCGGCGAACTCTCACAACCCGATCAGCCCGCCGGGCACGCCGCCGGGGGAGCACCACCGGATTTTGCTGTCCAACTTCTTCGCCCAGACCGAGGCGTTGATGATGGGCAAGACCGAGGAGCTGGTTCGTGGGGAGTTGATGAAGGATGGGGTGCACGGGGAGGCGCTCGGGCGGCTGGTGCCGCACAAGGTGTTTGCGGGCAACCGCCCGAGCAACTCGATCATGGTCAACCGGGTTACGCCGAGGAGTTTGGGGCAGTTGCTCGCGATGTACGAGCACAAGATCTTTGTGCAAGGTGCGGTGTGGGAGATCAATAGCTTTGATCAGTGGGGTGTGGAGCTGGGCAAGCAGCTGGCGAAGGTGATCCTGCCGGAGTTGACCGGACCAGGTCCGATCAGTGCGCACGACTCGAGCACAAACGGACTCATTAATTGGTGGAAGGGCCACACGACCAGGTGATGGGTGGGGGCGTGGTGCGCTTGCCCTGGGCTGGGTGAACGGCCCCCCCACCGCTGCGAGGAAACCGCAGACCCGCCGCGTGGGTGGCCTTTTTATGGCAGACCGGCAAGGGTTGCGCGGCAGGTCCGGTGTAAAACAGCCAATAACACCACCAAAACAGGGCCTGAAGGTATACCGGCTGTAGTGGCTGTGCGTTTTCTTCTGATCCTGCACGTTATTGTGCCTGTGCGGCTCAACCGGCCCCCGACGTGCTCCGATAGCCACTTCAGACCCGGTAAGTTCCGGGTCGCGGGCTTCAAAGAAGAAAGACCTAGCCCGCTACCCGGTCGCACCAGAAGTCATTCGCACGGAGGCCAAATATGAGTCGCATCAACACCAACGTCCCGTCCCAGATCGCACGCCGCAACCTCAGCGAGAACAACAAGGGCCTGAACACGACCCTTGAACGGCTCTCGACGGGTCTGCGCATCAACCGCGGCAAGGACGACCCCGCAGGCCTGATCGCCAGCGAGAACCTGCGTGCCGAGAAATCGGCCCTCACGGCCGCGATCGCCAACGCCGAGCGCGCCGACCAGTTCTCGAACATCGCCGAGGGTGGCCTCAGCGAGATCAGCAGCCTGCTGACGGAGCTGCGCGGGTTGGTAACGGCCTCGGCGAGCACGTCGAGCACCTCCGCCGAGGAGAAGAGCGCCAACCAGCTGCAGATCGACTCGATCTTGCAGACCATCGACCGCCTCAGCGAGGCGACCAACTTCCAGGGGATCAAGCTCCTCAACGGGAACCAGGACTTCACAGCCGGGAACATCGACGCCGGGGTGAGCGACTACCGCATCAACGCCGCCAAGCTCAACTTCGGGGCAAGCCAGTCCGTCACCACCACGGTCACCACCAGCGCACAGCGTGCCACGCTGCAGCTGGACCTGAACAGAGCCACCATCTCCACGACCGGCAACGCCCTGTTCACCATCGAGCTCGCCGGTGCCGGCGGCTCACGTGAGTTCTCCTTCGGTAACGGGACCACTGTTGCACAGGCCGTCAGCGCCATCAACGCCTTCAAGGACGTCATCGGTCTCTCGGCCACGGCCAACAGTAACTCGGGCATCAACCTCAAGAGCACCGATTTCGGCTCTGACCAGTTTGTCTCCTTCCGTGTTGTCAACCTCGCGGGTGTCTCAGGGGCCAACATCATCCCGGCGGCGGACACGAACGAGAATAGCTACACCGGCACAGCGGTCGCCGTCGCTGCCTCGGCCCTCGTCCGCGATGATGGCCAGGACATCGCCGGGTCGGTCAACGGTCTTGTCGCCACCGGCCGTGGTCGTACGCTCAAGGTCGCCACCGACTTCCTGGACACCGAGATCACGCTGACGGCCACGAAGGCTCAGGATGCTGACACCTTCACCGCCTTCAACATCACCGGCGGCGGGGCGAGCTTCCAGCTCGACTCGAAGATCAACCTGGGCACCAAGACCACCCTGGGAATCCAGAACGTCGCTGCACGCAAACTCGGCAACTCGACACTCGGGTTCCTCTCTGACCTGGCTACCGGTAAGGACAAGAACGTCGTCAACGGCGACCTGGGCGCCGCGGCCAAGATCGTCGAGGAGGCCATCAAGCAGCTATCGGGCCTGCGTGGACGGCTCGGCGCATTCCAGAAGAACGTCGTCGGCTCGACCATCCGCAACCTGGGCATCAGCCTTGAAAACAGCGCGGCCGCCGAGTCCGTCATCCGCGATGCAGACTTCGCCAGCGAGACTGCCAACCTCACCCGTGGGCAGATCCTCACGCAGGCCGGCGGTCAGTCGCTGGGCCTGGCCAACTCCGCACCGCAGGCCGCACTGGCCCTGCTGCGGAGCTAAGCCTGGCAGCAACAACTAAAGTAGACACAACCGCCCCGGCCATCCGGGGCGGTTTTTTCTTTGTGCTGCGGGCACTCGGACGCCGGGCGCATAGACCGCCCTTGATGGGCCACAAGCCCCGTGCGTTCCTGTCGCAACCGGGCCAAAGCGCACGGGCTGCCCGTCTAGGCGCTGCCGGTGGCGTTCTCGGGCGTCGGAACTTCCGTCTGTGACGTCTGTGAACCCTGTGCGGCATAGCCGAGCCTGTTGCTCGCTCCGTGGTGCCCCGTTCTCTGAAGGGTGCTCGCGTCTGCTCCGATCCAACCCATGCTCGCATGCCGTTCGGCTGCGCGGCAGCGGGAGGACACGGATGTTCCGCCTTCCGCCTCGGTGAATGCCCCACGCGTGTTGCGTGAGGCCCAGCCGGGGAGAGCAGCAAACCGCGGGCACAACCCGCCAGATTCAACACGGAGGCCATCATGAGTCGCATCAACACCAACGTACCGTCGCAGATCGCACGCCGCAACCTCAGCGAGAACAACAAGGGGCTGAACACGACCCTTGAACGGCTCTCGACGGGTCTGCGCATCAACCGCGGTAAGGACGACCCCGCAGGCCTCATCGCCAGCGAGAACCTCCGCGCCGAGAAGTCCTCGCTGACGGCCGCGATCGCCAACGCTGAGCGCGCCGACCAGTTTGCCAACATCGCAGAGGGTGGTCTCAGCGAGATCAGCAACCTGTTGACGGACCTGCGCGGCCTGGTGACGGCCTCGGCCAACACCTCGGGTATCTCCGCCGAGGAGAAGAGCGCAAACCAGCTGCAGATCGACTCGATCCTGCAGACGGTCGACCGCCTCAGCGAGGCGACCAACTTCCAGGGGATCAAGCTCCTCAACGGGAACCACGCCAAGCTCAACTTCGGGGCGAGCCAGTCCGTCACCGCCACGGTCGCCACCAGCGCACAGCGTGGCACGGTGCAGCTGGACCTGAGCGGAACAACCATTGCCACGACCAGCAATGCCCTGTTCACCATCGATCTCGCCGGTGCCAAGGGCTCGCGTGAGTTCTCCTTCGGTAACGGGACCACCATTGCACAGGCCGTCAGCGCCATCAACGCCTTCAAGGACGTCATCGGTGTCTCGGCCACGGCCGGCGGCGGCGGCTCAGCCATCAACCTCAAGAGCACCGACTTCGGCTCTGACCAGTTTGTCTCCTTCCGTGTTGTCAACCTCGCGGGTGTCGCGGGCGCAAATCTGAGGAAGGCCTCATCTACCAACGAGAACGACTACAGCGGGGCATCGGTCGCCGTCGCTGCCTCGGCACTCGTCCGCGACGATGGCCAGGACATCGCCGGGTCGGTCAACGGTCTTGTCGCCACCGGCCGTGGTCGTACGCTCAAGGTCGCCACGGACTTCCTTGACACCGAGATCACGCTGACGGCCGATAAGGCTCAGGATGCTGGCACGTTCACCGCCTTCAACATCACCGGCGGCGGGGCGAGCTTCCAGCTCGACTCGAAGATCAACCTGGGCACCAAGACCACCATTGGCATCCAGAACGTCGCGGCCCGTAAGTTGGGCACGACCACCCTGGGCTTCCTCTCGGACCTGGCTACCGGTAAGGACAAGAACGTCGTCAACGGC
Organism: Phycisphaeraceae bacterium; assembly: GCA_021299385.1. Taxonomy (GTDB): domain Bacteria; phylum Planctomycetota; class Phycisphaerae; order Phycisphaerales; family UBA1924; genus JAJTGZ01. The sequence continues at coordinate 16,499 of JAJTGZ010000050.1, forward strand.
GACCTGGCCGGTGCGGCCAAGATCGTTGACGAGGCAATCAAGCAGGTCTCGGGCCTGCGTGGACGGCTCGGCGCGTTCCAGAAGAACGTCGTCGGCTCGACCATCCGCAACCTGGGCATCAGCCTTGAGAACAGCGCGGCCGCCGAGTCGGTCATCCGCGATGCAGACTTCGCCAGCGAGACTGCCAACCTCACCCGTGGGCAGATCCTCTCGCAGGCCGGCGGTCAGTCGCTGGGCCTGGCCAACTCCGCACCGCAGGCCGCACTGTCGCTGCTGCGTGGCTAAGCCAAGCCCCGCTACGCGATAGCATAATGCTCCCTCCACGCCGCCCGGTTTCAACCCGGGCGGCGTTTTCATTTCTGACCCTGATCGCACCCCCGGGCCGATGACGACAGCGTGCCGAGCATTGCACGCAAACCAGCCACTCCCCTGCGCCGGGGCAGGCCCACCAAGGGCGACCAACTCACGCACCCGCTCCTGACGCTGTTCCTCTCGTTCCTCCGCGTCGAGTGCGGCCTGGCCCGCAACACCATCCTCGCCTACCACGCCGATATCCGCGACCTGCTGACACATCTGGGCCAAACACCCGACGGCGGCCCCATCCCGCTCGCCGGCATCACACCCCAACAACTGCAAGAGCACCTGCAAAGGCTCAAGGCGGACCGCAAACTCACCGGCGCGTCGGTCGTCCGCCACCTCGCGTCGATCCGCGTCTTCTTCCGCTTCCTGCTCAGCACGGGCAAGGTCGATGCCGACCCGACAGAGGCGATCGACTCGCCGACGCGGTGGAAGAAACTGCCGAATGTCTTGTCGCCACGCCAGGCCAAGGCCCTGCTGGAGGCCACCACCCAGCCCGCCCCCAAGGGCAAAGCACACAACCAACCCCTGCACCTGCGCGACCGCGCCGTCCTCGAGCTCCTCTATTCCTGCGGCCTCCGCGCCAGCGAAGTTGCCTCACTAACGACCGACGACTTCAAGCCCACCCTCGGCGTCATAATCGCCACGGGCAAGGGGAACAAGCAGCGAATGATCCCCATCGGCGCACCGGCACAGCAAGCCGTCATTACCTACCTGCTCGCCTGCCGCCCGCAACTCGACCGCGGCGACGCGCTGAGCAAGGGCCACCTGCTGCTGAGCCGAACGGGCCGGCCCCTCGAGCGTGTCAGCGTCTGGAACATCGTCAAGGCCGCCGCACGGGCCGCCGGGCTGAGCAAGGTCTACCCCCACGTCCTCCGGCACAGTTTCGCCACGCACATGCTCGGCGGTGGCGCGGACCTGCGGGTTGTCCAAGAACTGCTCGGCCACGCCGACATCGGCACCACGCAGGTCTACACCCACGTCGACCGCACGCGCCTGAAAGAAGTGCACACCAAGTTCCACCCGCGCGAGCGTGCAAGGGTCTAGGCCAATCTACGCCAATCGCCGTTGGTACGCATAGCCTCCCGCATGGCGCGCCCCCCACTGCCACTGCCCGTCCTGCAAGCCACCGGCACGATCGCACGCGACCTGGCCGAGGGCTTGGCCGGAGGCCTCGCGGGTGAGAAGAAAGAAAAGTGCGGCGTCTTTGGCGTCTGGGGCACCGGCCCCAACGCCTACACCACCTACCTGGGCCTCTACGCACAGCAGCACCGGGGGCAAGAGGCCGCGGGCATCGCCTGCTCCGACGGGCAGACGCTGCACGCCGTGACCGGCACGGGTCTGGTGCCGGAAGTCTTCGATGAGGAGACCCTGGCCAAACTTGCGCCCCACGCCGGCAAGGGCGCCATCGGGCACACGCGCTACTCCACCGCCGGCGGCTCGCTGGCGTGCAACGCCCAGCCGCTGCTCGAGCAGTACATCGGCGGGCAAGTCGCCGTCGCCCACAACGGGAACCTCGTCAACGCCGACGCCTTCAAGCTTGCCTTCGAGCGTGCCGGGCACATCTTCCACACCACCAGCGACACCGAGGTCGTCGTCCACCTCCTGGCCAGCCCCGCCCAACAGGGCACGCCCGACCCCATCGCCGCGACCATGCGGCACCTGCAAGGGGCCTTCTCGCTGCTGCTGCTCTTCCCCGACCGCATCGAGGCATGCCGCGACCCGTGGGGGTGGCGCCCCCTCGTGCTGGGCACCATGCCCGACGGGAGCAACGTCGTCGCCAGCGAGACCGTCGCACTCGACGTTGTTGGCGCGACGTTCGTCCGCGAGGTCCAGCCGGGCGAGATCGTTACCATCAGCGACAAGGGCGTTGAGAGCCGGCGCTTCGCGCCCCCCGCCCAGCGCCTGGCACAGTGCGTCTTCGAGCACGTCTACTTTGCCAACCCCGCCAGCGTCGTCTTCGGGCAGAACGTCCAGATCGTCCGCGAGGCCCTCGGCGAGCGGCTGGCCGGCGAAAGCCCCGCACAGGCCGACTACGTCATGCCGATGCCCGATAGTGGACGCTCCGCCGCGGTTGGCTTTGCTCGCGCCAGCGGCATCACCTACCGCGAGGGGATCGTCCCCAACCGCTACGTCGGGCGCACGTTCATCAAGCCAACCCAGCAGCAGCGCGTCTCGGCCGTGCGCCTCAAACTCAACGTCGTCCGCGAACTCGTCGAAGGTAAACGACTGGTCATCGTCGACGACTCCATCGTCCGCGGCACCACCACACGCGCAAAGGTCCAGCAACTCCGCGAGGCCGGTGCACGCGAAATCCACCTACGCATCAGCTGCCCGCCCATACGCCACCCCTGCTACTTCGGCGTCGACTTCGCCACGCGCGAACAGCTCATCGCCAACGGCAAAACCATCGAAGACATCCGTCAGTACCTCGGCGTCGATTCCCTCGCCTACCTCACCCTCGATGGCCTCCTGGCCTGCATGAAAAACCAACCCGCCAACTACTGCACCGCCTGCTACAACGGCGACTACCGCATAGACGTCGAGCACCCCGTTACCGACGAGGTCGCCGGCCCACAGATGCGCATCTTCGGCTAACGGCTACCTCTCCGGGTACCACCACGCTCCGCGTGGTGATTGCCCTGGGTAGCACCACGCTCCGCGTGGTGATTGTCTTGGGTAGCACCACGCTCCGCGTGGTGATTCTTTGGTTTGTGAGGTGATTCAAGACTCACCACGCGGAGCGTGGTGGTACCCGAACCAACCCGATACAACCCAGCACACCTTACTTCCCGATCCGCTTGGGGTCCAACTTCTCCCGCAGCGCCTCACCAACAAAGTTCAACGCCAAAAGCGTCCCCGCCAGCAGCACGCACGGGAACAGCAGCATCCACCAGTGCGATCGCACCGTGTTCAGTTCCGACAGCCCGTCGGCCGCCAGGTTCCCCCAGCTCGGCAGCGGCGGCTTGACCCCAATACCCAGAAAACTCAAAAAACTCTCCTGCAAAATCGCCTGCGGCACCGTCAGCGTCGCGTACACCACGATCACACCCACCAAGTTCGGCAGCAAATGCCTGGCAAACTGCCTCGGCACAGGCACGCCGATCGCACGCGCCGCCTCCATAAATGGCTGCGCCTTGAGGCTCAACACCTGCCCACGCACCACACGCGCCATCGTCAACCAACTCACGCCACCGATCGCCACCAGCAGCGTAACAAGGTTGATCGTCTGCGCCGTCGCGGGGTTCAACTCGCCGGTGCCAAAGCGGGCGCGGGCCTGCTCGCGGGCATCCTGCCTGGCTTGCTCGACCGCCACCGTGAGTGCATCACCACGCTTGCCCTCACGCACGGCCACCTCCTCGGCCTGGCGCACGATCGGCGTGATAAACGCCTCGCTCTGCGCCCTGATCGTCACCATCCGCCCCGCCTGCCAGCGATCCAGCGCACCATTGACCGCCACGGCCAGCAGCACCACCAGCAGCACATACGGCAGCCCATAGAGCACATCAACCACCCGCATCATCGCACCATCAACACGCCCGCCCAGGTACCCCGCGATCGCCCCATACAGCACGCCGATGGTTACCGACAACCCCGCCGCGGCCACGCCGATGGCCAGCGAGATCGCCCCGCCAACAAGCACACGCGCCAGCACGCTCCGCCCGAGATGGTCGGTCCCCAACCAATACCTCGGCCTGCTGGCAGCGACGCTCTCGGCTGCGGCCTTTGCAACCTCGGGCAAACGCGGGTCAAACGCCACGCCCGCCGCGTCGGCCCGCCGACGCATCCCGGCGTCGACCGCCGCGGCCTCATACCCGGCAACAAACCGCGCATCGCCCGTCGGCCACCACCACGGCGGCAGCCGCAACGCCGACCGGTTCTGCCGCTCGAACATCGCCGTCATAGGCCCATCCGCCCCAAGCACGGCATACCCACGCTCGACCCGCGCCACAGCCGTCCATGGGAGCGTCGCAAAGCACGCCAAACCCACGAGAACCAACGCAAGAATCCCAACCCACCCCGCACGCCCAAGCCGGGCTCTGCCCGCGCGGCCACGCGGGGCGTTCAGGTCTGGGGCGGAGGTGGGGGCAGTAGCAAGGCTCACGAGGGAAGGAACTCCGGAAGAGAAGCACGAACCTAGATACACGAATGCAAACCGGGCAACATGCCGTCACGCCACAATCTGTGCGAGAGTACGCCGGGAATGGATTGGCAGCGGTTTGAGGACGCCGCTGTCAGCGTTCATACTCCCACTCGGCCAGCATCCATCGTGTCCAACACCGGATCGCCCGCCACCCTTCGCAGAGTACCGCGTCGAAGGAGCCCGACTCGGCCTGGAAATAGGAATGTAAATCAGGCCCATACACGATGATGTCAGTCTGATAGACCGAGAGCACAGGATTACCTGCGATGCACGGCTCATCGGGCAGATAACGATGCGAGAACACTGGAATGAGCCTCGGGGCTGCTTGGACCGCCTCGGTTGCCATCCGTAGCGCATCTGCAAGCACAGTGGGCCTCGTGCCCCAGTCAGGATCCCAAAACGAATCGTGCCTGATGTCAACGAGCATACCTCTCAGCGGCCATGCGAGTTGTTCTTGAAGGTAAACGGCAGAGGGCCCCTCGGGGTTCTCTATCGCGGCACGCCAGTTTGGCCATCTCTCACCTGCAGGCAGGCCATAACCAAGGAGTTCCCTCAGGTCAGGAGGGAACCGAAATCGAAATTGTGCTTCAGCCTGATCGAGTTCGCCACAGGCAAGCCCCCGCTCGATATGTGTGCCACGGATGCGGCGTATCAGGTCAAACTGCTGGTCGAGGTCCGACATGCCATATTCTACACGCGTCTGTTTACAATAACCTACATACAATAGACCTGTGAGCGCGATCTCAAAGTGGTGATCTATAGATTCAACACGACTTGTGAAATCCATATAGACAGGCTACATGTACCGAAACGAGTCTGGGTACACATCTGGGTCGAAGATCGAGTCCAAGCAACTCGGTTATGAGCTCCCGCACAGATGCTCAGGTTTTATCGACGCATCGCCGCGATCCTTGTACTGCACTCGCATCTCGCACACTCTCGCCACCATAGCAATTGGTATGTTGCGATTGGTTGTTCACGAGAGTCGGCACTCTAGCAGGGCGTTGAAAAACCCTCCACTTCAGCCGACCAGGCGCATCCCGACGCCGTCGTGATGCGAAGATGAGGGTATGCGAGGACGCCCGAACCGCCAGCCCAACCTTTTCGTGCAGATCAACCTCGAGGAACTCGTCCCCGCGGATCACCCGCTGCGGCCGATCAAGCGCATGGCCGACGAGGCGCTCGCGGCCATGAATCGGACGTTCGCCGCGGCCTATTGCCCTGCGGAAAGAGGCGGCCGCCCGAGCATCCCGCCCGAACGGCTGCTCAAGTCCTTGGTGCTCATGAGCCTCTACACCGTTCGGTCCGAACGGGCCCTGTGCGAACGGATCACGTTCGACATGCTCTTCCGCTGGTTCCTCGACATGACCCCCGACGAGCCGTGCTTCGACCACAGCGTCTTGAGCGTCAACAGGGAACGGCTCGATCGACTCGACATCACCAAGAAGTTCAGCGATCGCATCGTGATGATGGCCATGGATGAGGGGCTCCTGAGCCAGGACCACTTCTCGATCGACGGGTCGTTGCTGCAGAGCCACGCGTCGCTCAAGAGCCTGAAGCGGATCGAACGCGACAGGGCGGCTGCGCAGGAGCACGACGACGGCCCCGACGGTTCGGGCGGCAAGGTCGGCAACCCGTGGGTCGACTTCCGCGGCCAGAAGCGAGGGAACAAGACCCACCGAAGCGTCACGGACCCGCAGGCGAGGCTGTACACCAAGACCACCGGCGTGGCGTACCTCCAGCACAGCATGCACGTGCTCATGGAGAATCGCCACGGCATCGGCGTGGACATCCGCGTCGGGAAGGCCGACGGCCACGCCGAACGCAAGTGCTGCCTGCGCATGCTCGCCGGCGTCAAGCGTCGTCTGGGAATCGAGCCGGCGACGCTGGGGGCCGACAAGGGCTACGACACGGAGGACTTCGTCAAGGCCCTGGAGGATCGCCACATCGAACCGCACGCGGCGTGCAAGAGCGCGAAGGAACTGGATGTTCCGGGCGAGGATGATGACGGGGCGTGGGCGCGGTGGTTCAATCAGCAGCGGATGGGCGAGAGGCCGTTCGAGCTGAGCCAGCGCAAGCGAAAGCTCACCGAAGAGATCTTCGGATGGCTGAAACAGGTCGGGGGCTTGAGACGCGCCCGGTTGGTGGGACGATGGAAACTCCAGCAACTCGCCGACATCGCCCTCGGAACCCTGAACCTGATACGAATGAGCAAGCTGCTCGCGACCTGACCGATCGCCGAAGGCGGCGAGCGTCGGCATCAAGCGGCGACGAACGCCGCGGAACCGACCGGACGAACAGGCGAGCAAGCCGTCTGACATCAAGCGATCCGTCACAAGTAAGGTGATTCCGTGCTGGAGTTCCAATAGTTCAACGCCCTGCTAGCACACTTCCTTGGGCCAAAGTCGAACAGGCCACCGATGGGGTGATAGTATGCCAATAAAACTTGTTCCAGCTGGCATCAGGATTTGGACGCGGAAATCCATGTTCCTCATCCTAAAGATAATCGAGCGTTGCGGCTGTGGGATCGATCTCGATGTACCGTTTGTTCTCATCAAACGACATCCATCGGGTCGTATCATCTGCCGGAAGGAGCGATGCCCAGTCGATCACCTCGCGTGATGGTGATGACTGCTTCAACATAAGGGCGAACTCCCACTGAGCCTGCTGCTCACCGTTGCATATCCAGGCTGTACCGGTCACTCGTGGGCAAGGGCCGTCCAACGTGTACACATGTGGATCGAAGCCATCGCACCAGAAAGAGCGGTATCGCCTGTCGGAAAGTCCAGAAAACTCCTGGCACAAACGGAATTCCAGATGAACCCAGAACTCGGCTTCGGTGATGATTCGCTCCGGTTTGGCTGGCAATCTCCGAACTAAATCAAGAGTTCGAGGGCTGGACTGACACATTCACAATCAGGGCGACAGGATTTGAACCTGCGGCCTCGAGGACCCAAACCCCGCGCTCTACCAAGCTGAGCTACGCCCTGTGCGTTGTTCCACATGGAACACTATCTCCCAACTGTAGCGCAACCGGGCGGCGATTCCAAACCGCAACCTCGGCCACCCTGCCCGCAACACCCACCACTACTCCATCGGCAGTTCCTGGAAGAGCAGGATCTTCGGCTTGTCGCCGGTCTTGGTCACGTTCGAGCGGTCGACGACCATCATGTACCGGCGTTTGAGCGTCGGCACCATCGGCTGGGCGGCGCTCGGGGCGCCCTGGTCGCGCGAGAGGCCCTCGACGTCCGACTGCTGGTACCCGTGCAGCACGAAGTACGCGCAGAAGATATCGCTCCGCACGCTCACGGCGTTGAGCATCGCGTTGGCCACCAGCAGGTTCTCCTCGTACCCGTCCTTGACGCTCGATGGCTTCATGTTCGCCAGCGTTGCCGGGTCGACGTACAGCTTCGGCGGCTTGCCGGTCCGGTTGGGTGCTGGTGAGGGTGTGATCTCACCCTGGAGCCAACCGACCGGGCGGTTGTCGGGCAGCGGGTAGTTGGTCAGGAACGCCGTGCTGAGTGGCTCGGGTGTGGCCAGCGCGCTCAGTGCCATGGGGATCTGCCACTCCTGGTCGACATTGGAGAATATGCTGCTGGTGCCCACCCTTGCCCGGCGCTGGAAGGTGTAGTCAGCCGGTTGCAGGTCGCGGGCGAAGCGGTCGATGCTCAACTGGGCGGCGACGGGCATGTCGCGCAACTCGTTGGCAATTGTTGGCACGGGGAGTTTGGTGCGGGCTGGGTCGCTTGGGTTGATACCACCCGATGCCGTCGCGGGCACGGGCCGCAGGCGCACGGCCAGGAGTTCGCCGATGCTGCGGAAGCCAGGCTCCTCGCGGATGCCCGCGTGCTCGGTCTGGAAGCGCCGGGCGTCGTCGTCAAAGCGTGAGGCCGTCAGCGGAGGGTTGCGGGCCACATTTCCCTCAGCAAAGTCGGCGATGTAGCGGTTGGTCCCGTCGAAACTGGGCATGGTGTAGACGGCGTTTTTGTCGCGGTAGGCCTCGATCGCGGCGGCAACGTCCCAGACCGTGTCGGGCTTGTTGCGCAGGATCGAGCGCGAGTCAAAGACAGGGTTGCTCGTGCGTTTCAGGGCGGCAAAGCCCTGGGTGTTCATCGGCGCGTCCTGCTGGGGCTGTCTCTCTGTTGTTCTTGTGCCGAGGCCGTCGGCGTCGATGTCGATGTCGACCAGGCCGTGGGTCATCCAGGAGTGGAGAGGGCCGTTGTTGTTGGCGCCGCGGTTGGCGTCCATGGCCGTGGCCATGGGGAGCATGCGGAGGACGCTGGCCGGTGCGGTGTTGATGTTGATGGTGCCGTAGACCGGCGAGTTGGTGCCGCCGTGGGGCATGGTGCGGAACTTATCGATGACGGCCATGGCCGAGGGGATGCCACGGTCCAGTGGTGGTGTTGAGGTTCTCAAGGTCGCACTAGTAGCGTCCGGGAAGCCGAGGTCGTCGGGGTCGGTGGCCTGGTTATTGAACGGCGCGGGCGCGTTGGTGATGCGGAGTCGGCCACGGTCGAGAACCGCGGCGATGCCGAGTTTCCAACTCTGATCGTCGGATGGATCGCCCGGATTGAGGTCGTTGAGTTTGATGTAGTCAAAGGCGAGGGCCGCGGCCTCGGCCAGGGTGGTCCACTCCTTGGCCAGGTGCCGCGACCGATAGTTCTCGAATTCCAGCTCGGCCGCATCAATGGGCGTCTGCGAGGGGCCGATGGCCCAGGGCAAGAGGACGTCGGCGGGCCGGAGCGCGGGGAGGATGGGCGCCTCGGAGAGGCCCGGTGCACCGCCGACAGGGGATGCCGTGCGTGTGCGTGGGTATTGGGGGAGGATGGTGTAGAGTTTGTCGAAGGTTTTTTTGGAGCCGTCGGTGCCGTTGTTGCCGGTGTCGGTATCAAACTCGACGATCTCGCCGCCGAATGTTGAGGGCTGGGGGTTGACGAGGGGTGGTTTCCCATCATCCTGGTTGGATTGATCGATGAGGGTGAGTGAGTCATTGACCTCGCTGCCGAATGATCCGCCTCTGCGGATCACGCTGCGTATCAGCTCGATCTGGCGGAACTTGTCGGAGGGGTGTGCGGCGATCTCTGTAACGATCGGTGCTGGACCGCTTGGGGGGGTAGTCACGGGCCCGTCCTTGATGAACCGGGTGGCGGTATAGACGCTGCTGGAGCCTTTGAGGAAGATGGCCTGGTCGGGACCAACGAGATTGGGGGCTGCGAAGGCGGGCTTGATGCGTATGTCATCGACTGTGCCGGAGGCGAAAGGCCCGGCTCTGAAAGAATCTTTATTGAGGACCAAGCCGTTGACGGAGCCTTGTAGATCGGGGTGCCCAAGCATGAAATAGTTGGTGTTGCGGGAACGCTTCTGAAGGTTGCTGGCGGAAGTGAGCTTGAGTTTGCCGAGGGACCACCACTTCAATACATCGGTGCTGGCATCCTGGTTTGATGTCTCGGTGTCCGGTGGGGTTTCGATGGCCCAGGCGGGGAGGACGCCGCGTGGGTAGTCGTTGGTGAAGCCCTCGGGTGCCGGTCCGCCGCCGACGCCGCGATAGTCTTTGTTTGCGGTGTTGTCGAGGTCGATCCATGCGCCGGGGTCGTCGGGCCTGCGGAAGCCGCCGGTCATGACGATGGAGAATCCGGTGTTGTCCTCGGCGACGTTGGCTGCGCTAGTGGTGCCTTGGATAAGGAAAGGAGCCTTCCTTCCGAGGCGGTCCGGCGAGGTGGAGAGGTTGGAGGAGTTTTCCGGGGGCTTCATGCCCAGTCGGCGTTCGACGCTGCCAAGCCCGAGAGAGGATGAGGATGCGTTGGCATAGGAGAGGACCGGATCGATCAGGCGGTCGACGAGGATGTCGTTGTTGGGGTTGTTGTTGTTGGGTGGAAACTCATCGAAGGCCGCCACCTTGACGCGCACGGCACGCCAGAGCTTGACGGAGTTGTTGTCCGCGTTTTTGTCGACCAATTGCGTGCCATTGTTCTGGGTGAGGCTCTCGGCCTGCGGGTAGAGGACGCCGATGGTGTCGCCGGGGGGGAAGTATCGCGCGCCCGTCTCCCGGTTGATCGGGAGCATGCGGACGGGGCGGTTCTCGGCCCCGTCGCCAACGCGGAAGACGACCTCGGGAGCCTCGTTGGCCGGGTAGGTCCCGGGGGGGCGTGTGTAGCTGAAGCGCTGCCAGAGCTGGTTGTTGATCCACTGGACCACATTGAAAGTCTCAAGCGTGCCCACCCCGTCGTCGTTGATACGGGTGGCGATCAAACTGGGGTTCTGGCTCAGGACGTAGAAGACGCGCGACTGGCGGGGCTGCAGGATCACTGGCCGGCCTCTGAGCTGGGCGTCATCAGAGTTGTTGTTCGGGGCGATCGAGTCCCAGGTGTAGTCGGCCAGGCGGTAGAAACGCCCGCCGAACTCGATGTAATAGGAGAAGAGATCGTCGTCGGCCAGGATGCTCCCCTCGGTGCGGGTTTGCGCTATTGGATCCAAGAACCCCGGCCTGGTATTCAATGGACTCGATGGGTTCAATGGGTCGAGCAAGGGCGGACCTCGCTCACCCTTAATGTCGTAGGTCGGCTCCCTGAGGGCTGCGCCCTGTCTATCGGTGCCGCTGAGAGAGATCGGCACATCGAAGGGGTTGGTGATCTGGAAGGCGACCATCTCGAGCACGAAGTCTAAGTTTTCGCGATTTACCTCCCCGTTGATTTTGATCGTGCTGGCAAAGTTCACCGCATTTCCGGCGATGGTGATTCCCTCGCCGTACTCATACTCGCCGTTGGCCTTGATAAAACTGTCGGCCTGCAGCGTAGTTGCAAAGCCCCCTGCCGGATAGTCTGAGCTTGTTGGTGTTAACACTTGATTGAGGGTCTTTGCAGCATCGGTGTAGACGATGAAGCTCTGCACCTGGGTTACAACCGGCTCGGGGCGGACGGCGAAGATATTGACGGCCGATGGGTCGTTTGGACCCGGGTCGGTGACCTCTGCCAGGCGCTCGATGCGCTCGGCATTGATGTTGTCTTGGTCGAGGTCTTCCACGTCCGGGCGGAGCGCCAGGTTGTTAAAGTCCAGCCCGTAGAACCACTGATTGATCAGTTTCTTTGGGGTCACGCTGGTGTCGAACCGCACGGCGCTGCTCTCGGTCCAGTATGGGAAGGCGGGGACGCCGTTGATCTGCGTCGGGCTGGCAGAGAGGTCCACGCCCGAGCGTGATCTCTCATTGAGCAAGAGCGTGGCGGCGATGGGGCGGTCGCTGGGGTCCTGCCAGGCGAGGAGGTTGAGGGTCATGTGTGCCGCGGCACGGAGGGCCAGCTCGGTGTTCTGCCGGGGCCTGTTGCGGAGGTAGGGGGTCGACGGTGCGGTGCCGGTGGGACTATCTAGGGGATACCTGATCGCGCCGTAGATCGTGGCGGAGGTTTTTGTATTGTCAGCGTTGACCGCGTTGCTCCACAGGTCAAAGTTTGTAGCATCCTTATCAAACTGCGTGTTCGCCAGCGGGATCAGCGCCTCGGCATAGGCCAGGAAGATCTCGTTGGCCGCCTTGACGTCGCCGGTGTCGATGAGGTTGACGTTGTCGTCGTACGTGGTGCTCCCTGGGCGGAACTGGTTGGGCTGGGTCAGGTCGCGAGCGAAGCCGGGCAGGGCGCGGGCGATGGCGTCCTGGATATCCAGGCGGACCTCGCGTTGGGTGATGGGAATCTCTTGGCTGGGTGTGCGGTTGTCTGTTACGCCGGGGGCAGGGTAAAACC
>JAJTGZ010000097.1 GCA_021299385.1 Phycisphaeraceae bacterium
GTTTGCCTTTGACATGGGCCCGACGATCCTGACGCTGCCGCAGGTGCTCACGGGGATCATCGAGCGTGCGGGGCGGCGCTCGGCTGACTACATCAAGCTCATCAACCTGGACCCGCAGTGGAGGTGTTTTTATACCGACGGGACGGTCATCAACCTGCGCCAGTCGCCGGAAGTCTTTGCACGCGAGTTGGACGCGCAGTTCCCCGGCACGGGCGTGGGCAACGAGTACCTGGGCTTTATCGCCTACTCCCGGCGGATGATGGGGCTCTCTGGCAAGGTCTTCTATTACAAGGATGTCGGCTCGCCGATGGACATGATGCGGGGGACGCCGCCGGGGGACCTGAAAATCCTCGGCGATGTGCTGGCGATGAAGATGCACAAGACCGTCGGGAGCACGGTGCACGCGGCGATCCGACAGCCGCACGTGAGGCAACTCGTTGAGCACTTCCTTCAATACGTCGGGAGTTCGCCCTTTCTGGCCCCGGCGATTTTGAGCCTGATCGCCGCGGCGCAGACCGACCACGGGTGCTGGTACAGCATGGCCCCCGACGGCAAGAGTGGCGGCACACGCTGCGTCGCCCAGGCGCTCGCCCGCCTGCTCGGCGAGCTGAACGCCACGGTCATCACGGGCGTCGGGGTGAGCAAGATCACGACCGAGGGCAGCCGCGCGACGGGTGTGGTGCTTGAGGATGGACGCACCATTGCCTGCGACGCGGTGGTGAGCAACTGCGACGTGCAGCGGACGCTGCGCGACCTCGTCGGCACGCCGGGGGCGGTCAAGAAGCAGCGGGAGATCGCCAAGGGTTATACGCCGGCGTGCTCGGGGGTGGTGCTGTACCTCGGGCTGGACAGGCAGTATGAGCACCTCGCGCACCACAACTTTCTCTTCAGCGGCAGCAGCGAGGAGGAGTTTGGTGATATCTATACCCGCGGGGTGCCGGCGCGGGACCCGACGCTTTACCTGGCCGTGCCCAGCCGGACGGACCCGACGCAGGCCCCTGCTGGTTGCGAGGCGTTGTACGTGCTTGTGCACACGCCGTACAGGCGTGATGGACAGAACTGGGACGGGGCCGGGGGGCTGCTAGAGAGTTACAAGCCTGTGATCATGGAGCGGTTGCGCGCGACGGGGATGCCGGATATCGACAAGCATGTGGTGGTGGATCGGTTTTTGCACCCGGGTTTGATCGATCGGATGTACAACGCCGAGGGTGGGGCGATTTATGGTCTGGCGAGCCACGGCAAGTTGATCGGTGGTTTCAAGCCGAGGAACCGGTCGGGTGTGCTGGAGAACCTGTACCTTGCCGGTGGTTCAACGAACCCCGGCCCGGGGGTGCCGATGGTGCTGATGAGCGGTGTCACGGCGGCGAACGCCGTGCGCGAGGATTTGGGTACGTTCAAGCCCGGCGAAGCGGTGGAGAAGGGGCGGATCGTAACGACGCTTGGCGCGAGCCTGGTCGGTGCGGTATGAGCGGGCGTGGTCGGCAGGCGGGTGGTGCGGGCTTATCCTTGCGCACGCATGACTGATTTTTCCATCATCCGGCGATCGCTGACGGGTAGGTTGTTCAGCACCGTCAGCACGGTGCTGACGGTGGCGGTAGCCGTGGGTTTGATGCTGGTGCTGCTGTCGATGCGCGACGCGGGCAGGCGTGCGCTCGGGCGTGGGAGCGGGAACATGCACCTGCTGGTCTCGGCCGACAGCAGCCCGCTGACAAGCGTGCTCAACGCGGTGTTTTATGCCCGCGCGCCGGCGCGGGCGCTGCCCTTGGCGCGGGCGACGGCGCTGGCCGAGAACCCGATGGTGCAGTGGGCGCTGCCTGTGGCGCAGGGGGATAGTTACAAAGGGTTCCCCACGCTGGCGGTATCGCGGGAGTTCTTTGCGCGCTTTGAGCCTGTCGCGGGCGAGCCGTTCAGGCTCGCGGCCGGGCGGATGCCCGATGATGACTTTGACGTCATCGTGGGCAGTGAGGCTGCGGCGGGGACGGGGCTGAAAATCGGGGACGAGCTCGTTGTTACCCACGGCATCAGCAGTGAGGGTGGGCACGCGCACGACGAGCACCCCTACACGGTCGCGGGCATCTTGCAGCCGACGGGCACGGCACACGACCGGGCGGTCTTTGTCTCGCTCGTGAGCACCTGGATCATGCACGCCGACGACTTTCGACGCAAGAACGCCGACGCCCAGAGAGCCACGGCGGAAAACCTGCGCGAAGGTGAAAAACTGATCACCGGCATCTATGTGCGTGGCAAGGGGAGGGCCGGCAGCGACACCCCGGCCACCCTGCCGATGCTCTTTAACCAGTTGCGCAGCGACGCGACGCTGACGGTGGCCTCGCCGGGCCAGCAGATCGACCAGCTCTTTACGATCGTCGGGAGCATTGACAAGCTCTTCATCGCGATCGCGGCGGTGGTGCTGCTGAGCAGCGCGGTGACGATCATGCTGGTGATGCACAACACAATGGAGATGCGCAAGCGGCAGATCGCGGTGCTGCGCGTGCTGGGGGCCAGCCGGGGGAGGGTCTTTACGCTGGTGCTGACCGAGTCGGCGGTGCTGGGGCTCCTTGGCGCGGTACTGGGTGTGGCGTTGGCGGTCGGTGGGGTGGTGCTGACGGCCTGGGCGGTGCGGGTGCAGCTCGGGCTGGTGATCCAGCCGAGTGTGGAGCCGATGTGGGTGGTGGTACTGCTGGGCGGGTCAGTGGTGTTGGCAAGCCTGGCGGGGGTGCTGCCGGCGGTGCGGGCGTACCGAACGAACGTGCTGGGGAGCTTGCGGGCGGTGGGGTGAAGCCGTCGAGCTTGGCTACGAATAGGATCACACATGCGTGCGTTCTGGGCGTTGATCTTGGTGCTGGTTGTTGGGGGTGTCGCGGCGGTGCTGTTGAGTGCCCGCAACAGGCCGGGCGCGGGGGGTGAAACGCTCGCCGATCGCGCCCAGGGCCTGTTGCCGACTGAAATGCCGACGACACCGATGCCTGCGGCTGTGGCACCCGCCCGGCCGGTGGTGCCCGATGTGCAGGCGATGGTGGCCACGCCGGGGCTGGGCGACGCGGCAATGCTCGACGCCGACCTCTCCCGGGCCATCGACGCGGCACTGCCCCCCGCTGAGCCGATCGCCGGCAAGGCGACGACGCCGGGCAAGGATGTTGGCACGGCTGTGGAACTACCCGTCGATGCGGCGCACCCGGTTGAGAAACTGGTCAAGGCCCGTGCCGTGCGCAGGGCGGATGGGGCGCTCGTGCTTGATGAGCGTTTTACGATCACCGGCGCGGGGACGGAGGTGGACCCGTTTGTGGTGGACTTTGACCTGCTCACGAGCACGGAGAACACCTTCCAGCCGAGGAAGGGGTTGACCAAACTGCCGCAGCGGGTGGCGTTTTTGCACGGCGCGTGGGTGCAGATCACGGGGTATACCGCGTTCCCGATCTCGGCTTCTGACCCCAAGGAGTTGCTGGTGATGTTCAACCAGTGGGATGGGTGCTGCATCGGCGTGCCGCCGACGCCCTACGACGCCGTGGAGGTGAAACTGGCCGCAAGCGTGTCGGGCAAGGAGCGTTTTGCAACCCACGGCACGGTGGTGGGCAGGTTCAAGGTCGATCCGTACGTTGACTCCGACTACCTGCTCGGGCTGTATGTGCTCGAGGATGCACGCCTGAGCAGCGACAAGATCGACACCAAGTTGCAGCAGCAGCACAACCAGCCGTGACCGCGGCGTGGGCACTTGCTTACCCGGCCAGTGCCTCTCGGCGTGGGTCGAT
>JAJTGZ010000098.1 GCA_021299385.1 Phycisphaeraceae bacterium
TGCCGGGCCCGGTCAGGACCCTAATGCCGACATGGAGTTCACTGCCGACGACATCATCGTGTTCTTGAACCGTTTCTTTGCGGGGTGCTAGGTGAGGTGGCGGTTAGGTGCTAGGTGCTAGGTGCTAGGTGCTAGGTGCTAGGTGCTAGGTGCTAGGTGTTAGGTGTTAGGTGTTAGGTGTTAGGTGTTAGGTATTAGAGAAAAGAGCTTGGATAGGCGGGTTGCAAGCCCGCGCCACCGCTGGAAGCCCGCGATACTGGGGTTTGGAATAGTTGCTTAGTGCTTGAAGCGTCGTGTGCCTGTGAGCAGGCAGGTTACGTTGTGCTTGTTGCAGAGGGCGAGTGTTTCGTCGTCGCGTTTGCTGCCACCTGGGTGGACGATGACCTTGACGCCGGCGTCGATGAGGAGTGCGGGCCCGTCGGGGAAGGGGAAGAAGGCGTCGGAGGTGGCGATGGCTTTGCCCATTGCCAAGAGGTCGGGGGAGAACTGTCGTGCTTTTTCGATGGCGAGCCGGCAGGCGGATACGCGGTCGACTTGGCCAAGGCCTGCGCCGAGGAGGCGGGTGCAGGGGGCGTTGGTGCTGTTGGTGCCCTCGATGCAGCCGAGGGCGACGGCGTTGCTGGCCATGGAGGCGACGGCGCATTCGAGGATCGCCGCGGCGTGGAGGGTATCAGCGTTTGGTGCGGGTCCCGCGGCGTGCTTCCAGGTGGATGGTTGTGGTGGGAGCACGTCGCGCTCTTGTAGGAGGAGGCCGCCGGGGATGGTGCGGAGGGCCAGGCGGTCGGCGGTGGTGCTTGTGATGGCGGGGACGGCGAGTATGCGGATGTTGGCGCTCTTGGCCTTGAGGATGGCCAGGGCCTCGGCGGTGTAGGTGGGTGCGATGATGACTTCGAGGAACGTGCCGGGGGTTGCGAGGCGCTCGGCGGCGAGTGCGTCGATGGTGGTGGTGCAGGCGAGGATGCCGCCGAAGGAGGCGGTCGGGTCGCCGGCGATGGCGCGGTCGATGGCGAGGGCGGCGGAGGGCGCGACGGCGACGCCGCAGGGGTTGGCGTGCTTGATGATCGCGGCGGCGCTGCGGTGCTCTTGCAGGAGGCCGGCGTGTTGGAGGCGTTGGACGCAGTCGAGTGCGCCGGCGGCGTCGGCGAGGTTGTTGTAACTGAGTTCCTTGCCGTGCAGTTGTGTGGTGCTGGCGGCGCCCGGGATGACCGTTGCGCCGGCGTATGCGGGGGTGCGGTAAACGGCGGCGGCCTGGTGGGGGTTCTCGCCGTAGCGGAGCCTTTGTGCCAGTTCGTAGGTGCGGGTGAGGGTTTGGGGGAAGTTATTGTCTGTAGTTTCGGGTGTAGCGTGCGTGGCTGGGGGGTTGTTTGCGGGTATGGATAGATACTCGGCGATTGCGGCGTCGTAGCGTGCGGTGGTGGCGAAGGCCTCCTGGGCGAGTTTGGCGCGCAGGGCGGGCGTGGTGCAACCGCCGGTGGTTTGCAGTTCGGCGATGAGTGTTGCGTACTGCTCGGGGGCGGTGACGACGGCGACATACGCGTGGTTCTTGGCGCCCGAGCGGAGCATGCTCGGGCCGCCGATGTCGATCTGCTCGATGGCTTCGTCGCGTGTGGTGCCCGGCTTGGCGATGGTCTGCGCGAAGGGGTAGAGGTTGATGCAGACGAGGTCGATCGGCTCGATGTTGTGCGCACGCAGCGCGGCGGCGTGGGCGGGGTTGTCGCGCACGGCGAGCAGGCCCGCGTGCACGGCGGGGTGGAGGGTTTTGACGCGCCCGTCCATCATCTCGGGCAGGCCGGTGATGCTCTCGATGGAGGTGTTGGGGATGCCCGCGGCGTCGAGGGCGCGGGCGGTGCCGCCGGTGCTGATGAGCATGACGCCCAGGGCGTGCAAGGCGCGTGCGAGGTCGACGACGCCGGCTTTGTCGCTGACGCTTAAGAGTGCACGGCGGATGCGGACAAGCCCTGGAGTAACGGGGGAGGATTGGCCGAGCATGGGGCGATCTGGGGAGGGGTTGTCTGTGGGCGGCGTTGTTTGGGGTTTAGCGTGCGATGAACTTGCTGATCTCGCCACGGTTGCTGACGGCGAAGATGTCGCCGTTGACTTTGGGGGAGGCTTTGAGTTGCGCGACGTTGCTGAGGGTTACGGTCGCGTCGGCGTAGCCGTCTTTGAGCTGGACGTTGGCGGCCTGGCCCGTGGCGGGGTCGAAGGTGAGGACGCGTCCATCGCGGATGCCGACGGCGTCGCCGGTGATCTCGGGGGTGAGCCAGAGGCGTTTGCCGGTGGCGGCATCGACGCCCAGGAGGCCGCGGCCGGGGGCCTGGATGATGATGATGGAGGGAGTGCCAGTGGCACCTGGTGCGAAGAAGGCGGGGCGTGTGAGTTTGACATCGGTGGCCAGGCGCCAGCGTTGTTTGGCGGTTTGGGTGTCGATGGCGTAGAGGGACTGGTCGAGGGAGGGGATGTAGTACGCGCCGTCGCCGGCGTCGCCTGTGCTGCCCGGGCCGGAGAACATGCGTGTGCTGCCGCGGAGGGAGCCGATGCCCGGGTCGATGATGGTGACGTTGCCATCGTCGGTGGGGAAGGCGACGGAGTCGGCTGAGGCGAGGATGGGGTCGATGGTGCTCGGGCCGGTCATGGTGAAGGCCCACCCGGCCTGGCCATTGCGGAGGAGGTGCCCGAAGGCGACGCGAGAGACGGTGCCCATGACGAGCACGTCGGCGAGTTTGGCCGGTCCACTGGCGGCGATGCGGGCGAAGTTTTGGCGGTTGAGCAGTGTGCCGTTCTCGGCGTCGTAACTGGTGGCGGCAGCGGCGGTGATGGCGAGCAGGCGTGGGCCTTGGCGCAGGACGCCGAGGTAGGTGTCGGTGGGGTCGCCGAGGGAGGCGGCCCAGCGGAGTTCGCCCGAGGAGGTGCGCAGGACGGTCAGTGAGCCGAGGGTGTCTTGAACGGCGACGATATCTCCGAGGGGGTAGAGGGCTTTGAGTTTGCCGCCGTGGATTCGGTCGAAGGATGCGAAGCCGGACCATGCGAGGCGGTAGCCGAGGGTGTCGTAGACCTCGCGGTCGATGGCCTCGGAGCCGAGCAGAGGGGCGGCGGCCTGGGCGGCGAGGGCCTTTTCGGTCTTGGAGGGGCCGCAGCCCGGGAGGGTCAGCGAGAGGATCGAGAGGCCGGCGGCCAGTGCGAGCAGGGTGCGGGCAGTCGCGCGGGTATACATGCAAAGCTCCAAGAACCGTTGGGAATAGACCGTTGCTCGCAGGGGTGGCCGGCGAGGGGTGGGAGTTTAGCAGAGCGGAGTGGGGTGGGTTTGTGCGGGTTCACAAGAGGTTCGCCGGGGTATGGAAGAGGTTCGCGGAGGGGGCGGAGGGGAGCGGAGGGACGCGGAGAAGAGAGGGGTTGTGCAGATAGAAAAAACCCCGCGCAGGTGCGCGGGGTTGGATGGATTTCTGTCTTTGTATTCCTATTGCCTATTGCCCATTGCCGATTGCCTATTTAGTGCTGCATCAGCAACTCTTCCAGCGTCGGGGCTTTCCCTTCGACGCTGGCGGCGAGTGCGGCCTCGGCAGCTTCTTTGAGCTTCTTGTTGCCCAGGAAGTTGGCCTCCAGTTCGACGCGGATTTTTTCCATCGCCTTGTTCTGGATCTGGCGGACGCGCTCTTTGGTCACGCCGATGATCTGGCCGACTTGTTCGAGGGTCATCGGCTTGTCGAGCTCGCCGGTCTCGAGGCCGA
>JAJTGZ010000051.1 GCA_021299385.1 Phycisphaeraceae bacterium
GCCCTGGTCACCGGACCGATTGGATTTAACACGCATGGTAACTATCCCCAACAACACCGTACAAATCGGCCTGCCTAAGGGCCGCATGCAGCAGGGCGTCATCGGACTCTTTGCAGACGCCGGGATCCGCATCAGCGTCTCCGACCGCGGCTATCGGCCCAAGATGAACTTGCCGGGCTTTGAGGCCAAGCTGCTCAAGCCGCAGAACATCCTTGAGATGCTCTCGGCGGGAACACGCGACGCTGGCTTTGCCGGGGCCGACTGGGTTGCCGAGCTGCAAGCCGACGTTGTTGAGGTGCTCGACACCGGTCTGGATGAAGTCAGCGTCGTAGCCGCGGCACCGGAATCACTCTTGATTGATGGCCGCCTGCCCTCCCGCCCGCTGGTGGTCGTCAGCGAATACGCCCGGCTTGCCCAGGCCTGGATCGCCAACCGCCAGCAAGGTGACGCGTTTGTGCGCTCGTATGGCGCTACGGAGGTCTTCCCGCCGGAGGATGCAGACGTGATCCTGGATGTAACGGCCACCGGGGCAACGCTGCGGGCCAACGGGCTGGCGATCATCGAAACGGTCCAGCGATCATCAACCCGCCTGTACGCCAGCCGGTCGGCGTGGGCGAATCCGTCCAAGCGGTCCGCCCTGGAAGACTTGGCCATGGTTCTTTGCTCGGTGCTCTCGGCCCGCCAGCGGGTGATGCTCGAACTGAACGTCACCGAGCAGCTGCTCGATGCCGTGGTGCAGGTGTTGCCGTGCATGAAGCGCCCGACCATCTCCAAGCTGGCCAGCGTTCCCGGCGATGGTGGCGTCTTGGCGTACGCCATTAAAGCGGCTGTGCCCCGCGAGGGCCTGGCCCAGCTCATCCCGGCCCTCAAGCAGCGGGGCGGTACGGATGTGATCATCTCTCCTCTCTCACAGGTAGTGCCATGATGACCGAGCGAGAACCATCCGCAGTTGCGATCAGCACCGAGTGCACGCTCCGGCCCGCCCCGGCAATACCCAACCGGCCGTATGTGAAGCCAGCAGCCGGACCCGCGATCGACTTGTACCTCGACGCCAACGAGGGCCCGGCGATGCCGGAGGAGGCCTGCGCGCAGTTGGCTAAGTTCGCGTCGCGGGCAAGGGGATACCCAGATGCAGCGCAGTTTGAGCGCACCATCGCAGACGAGTTTGGCGTCGCGCCCGAGCAGGTGATCGGGACCGGCGGGGCCGATGATGCCCTCGACCGGGTGGCAGCGATCGCGCTCTCTGGCACCAACGGGCAGTCGATTCTCTCGACCACACCGACCTTCGAGATGATCGCCCGGTACGCGGTGCTGCGGGGTGGGCGGTGCCAGACCGTGCCGTGGATCTCGGGGCTGCTGCCGGTTCAGGCGATTGCCGATCGCATCAACAGCGACCAGACGATCCGCGCGGTCTTCCTGGTGCTGCCGAACAACCCCACCGGGGCAACGGCAAGCCGCGAGGAAGTGGCGGAGGTTGCCAAGGTCTGCCAGCGAGCGGGCAAGGCCCTGTGCATCGACCAGGCGTATGGAGAGTTTAGTGAGGTCGATCTCACGACTCCGTTCTTGCGTTCGGAGGCAGTGGTCATCACGCGGACCATGAGCAAGGCGTGGGGCCTGGCGGGCCTGCGGCTGGGGTTTGCGATTGGTGATGCACGCATCATCGCATGGATGCGAGCGGCCGGGCAACCGTACCCGAGCAGCGGGCCGGGTTTGGCGTTTGGCGCTTGGTGGCGCAAGGCGGGGCAGCGGTCTATGGCATCGTTTGTCGAGCGTGTCAGGATCGAGCGGCGGGCGCTGGGCACCCTCCTGGCCCAGCTTGGCGGGCAGGTAGTAGAGAGCCATGCGAACTTCGTATTTGTTCGCTTCGACCCCGCCATGGCCAAAAATATTCGCAACGGCCTGGCCTGCCGCGGCATCGCGATCCGCGCATACCCAGCCGACGGCCCTCTCGCCGCCGCACTTCGTATCACCCTCCCAGGCAATGACGCTTCGTTCTTGCGGCTTGTCAACGCGCTGACCGAAGTTACCAAGCCCGATATGACCGACACGATCAAGGAGCTTCAGTGATGCGAACGTCCACCGCCACCCGGCAAACCAAAGAGACCCAGATTCACGGCCTGCTCAACCTCGACGGCAGCGGAGTCGCCAAGGTCTCCACCGGTATCGGCATGCTCGATCACCTGATCACCGCCCTGGTGGCGCACGCCCGGCTCGACCTGGAACTGAGTTGTCAGGGCGATTTGCATGTCGATGACCACCACACGGTCGAGGACTGCGCACTTGTGCTCGGCGAGCTCCTCTGCGGGGCCTTAGGAGATCGCGCCGGCATCCGCCGCTACGGCTGCGCATACGCACCGCTCGATGAGGCCCTGGCCCGGAGCGTCGTCGACCTGTGCACCCGTCCCTTCGCCAGCGTCCGGCTCGGGCTGCAGCGCGAAACGCTCGGCACGCTCGCGACGGAAAATCTTCCCCACTTCTTGCGGTCAATGGCCTTCGCCGGCCGCTTGACGCTCCACGTTGACGTGCTCAAAGGAGAAAACGACCACCACAAGGCCGAGGCAGCGTTCAAGTCGCTAGCCCTTGCCCTGCGTGGGGCGATCGAGTTCGACCCGCGAGGGGGCGGGGTCAGCACCAAGGGAGTGCTCTAGATGGGCCCGATTGGCGATTTGTACCCCGGCGGCGGAAAGCCCGTTGTGGTCGTGGCGACCGGCGCTGCCAACACGGCGTCGGTCTGCGCAGCCCTGCGGCGGGCAGGCGGCATGCCGGTGCTCTCGGCTGATCCAGCACTGGTCTCTGGCGCTGGCCGGGTCGTGCTGCCCGGCGTCGGCGCCTTTGGCCCCGCGATGGAGTCGCTGCGGGCCACCGGCTTGGCCGATGCGCTCTGCCGCCGCGTGCTCGCTGGCCAACCCACCTTTGGCATCTGCCTTGGCCTTCAGTTGCTCGCGGCCGCCAGCGAGGAATCGACCGGTGCCGGTGGCCTTGGCGTCATAAGAACCCCCGTAACACGCCTGAAGTCCAACGCGGGCCGGAGTTGGCACATCCCCAACATGGGCTGGCGCACCGTTCGCGCCAGCGGGGCAGGCCCCCTCCCATCCGCATGGCCGGCTATGGCGTACTACGCGAACTCCTACGCGCTCGATGCCGCGCGTTTCCGGTCTCTTGACGACGCTCAGTGGGCCGCAGCGACAACCCGCTTTGCGGGGATCGACTTCGTTGCCATCGCCCAGCGTCGCGCCGCCCCGCTCGTATTAGCGACCCAGTTCCACCCAGAGCTTTCGGGTTCTGCCGGCCAGTCCTTGCTCTCGGCGTGGCTCGATGGCTCACTTGGTCATATCGATGCGCCGTGCAGACCCGTGCAATATCCCAGTCGGCCCTTCGGGCAGGATGATCCCGAGGTCCCCCCTCAACGCATCATCCCGTGCATGGATGTCCGCGACGGCCGCATCGTCAAGGGCGTTCGCTTTGAGAACCTGCGCGACGCCGGCGACCCGGCCGACCGCGCCGAGTTTTACCAGCGTTGCGGGGCCGATGAGCTGGTGATGCTCGATGTCTCGGCCGGGCCTGAGGGGCGGCGAGCGTGCATTGCAACCATCGCGGCGATCCGGAGCCGGATCGCCCTGCCGCTGTGCGTTGGCGGAGGAGTGCGCACAATCGAGGATGCCAAGGCGATGCTCGACGCAGGCGCGGACAAAGTGGCGGTCAACTCTGCCGCCGTCGCGCGACCCGAACTCATCGCCGAACTGGCCGGCCGCTTCGGCAGCCAGTGCGTCGTCCTGGCGATTGATGCGCGGCGTGAGCCCGCAGGAATGTACCGTGTTGTCGTCGCCAGCGGGCACCGGTCAACCGACCGCATCGCCCCACAGTGGGCAGCCGAGGGCACCAGGCTTGGCGCTGGTGAGATCCTGTTGACCGCCATCGACCGCGACGGCACAGGCCTCGGCTAC
This sequence comes from Phycisphaeraceae bacterium, assembly GCA_021299385.1. Lineage (GTDB taxonomy): Bacteria > Planctomycetota > Phycisphaerae > Phycisphaerales > UBA1924 > JAJTGZ01. Next base: position 3,945 of record JAJTGZ010000051.1, read on the forward strand.
GACACCGACTTGCTGCTGTCGGTCACCCAGGCCTGCAACGTGCCGGTGATCGCTTCGGGCGGCGGTCGCACCGCGAGGCACATGGCCGAGGCGTTCTTGATGGGCGGCGCAGACGCCGTGCTCGCCGCCAGCATCTTTCACGATGATCTTTCCGAGAAGCCAGAGGACTCATCGCTTGCCAGAATCAAACAAGAGCTGCGAAAGCACGGCCTGTTTCCGCGCGAGGCTTTCCCCGAGCCGGCCAGCCCCCTGTCACGGCTGACCAAACCCGAGCTATCAGCCACTTACGAGCCCAGACCATGATCATCAACTCCATCGACATCCAGGCAGGCCAAACGGTCCAGCTCCGTCAGGGCCAGGAACTGATCCTCAACGCGGGTGATCCACTCTCGCACATGCGCCGCTTCGCCCTGCTCGGCGAGGTTGCGGTAATTGACCTGGACGCGGCCAAGGGCGTTGGCAGCAACGAGTCCCTCATCGTCCCGCTGCTCAACCAGGGCGACTGCCGCGTCGGCGGGGGGATCCGCTCTGCCGAGCGTGCCATCTGGTGGTTCGATCGAGGTGCCGCAAAAGTCATCATCGGTACCGCGGCTAGCAGAGAGGTGCTTGCCCCGTTACCCAGAGACCGGACGATTGTCGCGCTGGATGCTCGCGATGGCGACGTGCTAGTCGAGGGCTGGACCAAGAGCACGGGCGCTCGCGTGGCCGACCGGATGCGTGAACTGGCCCAGTGGGCCGGCGGGTTCCTCGCCACGTTCGTCGAGACCGAAGGCACACTGGCCGGGCTTGGCGTCGAGCGTGCGCAGGAACTCGCGGTGCTTGCTCAATCTCTTGGCTGCAAGCTCACCGTCGCCGGCGGCGTTCGTACAGCCGGGGAGATTGCCGCACTCGATGCAATCGGCGTCGATGCACAAGTCGGAATGGCGGTCTACCAAGGCCAGATCGACCCATCGCTGGCGCTGGCCGCCTGCCTTCGATCTGACCGCCCCGATGGCCTCTGGCCCACCGTCGTCTGTGACGAGAGGGGCACGGCCCTGGGCCTGTGCTACAGCGACGCGAGATCGCTCGCCGAGGCGTATCGGACCGGCACCGGCGTCTACCACTCGCGCACGCGAGGCCTATGGCGCAAGGGCGAATCCAGCGGGGCGACGCAGGAACTCCTGCGGATCGACGCTGACTGCGACCGCGATGCCCTGCGATTTACCGTGCGTCAACGCCCCAGCAACGACGGCGGTGGATTCTGCCACACCGGCAGCTACGGGTGCTTCGGCAAGTCCACGGGGCTGAGCCGATTGGAGCAGACGATCAGCCGTGCCGCCGGAGTGCCCGCGGTCGAATCGAAGAGTTACACACATCGACTCCTCAGCGATGAGCGATTGCTCTCGGCCAAGCTGCAAGAGGAAGCCGCCGAGCTCGCGGCCGAGAGCCCTGGCGATCGGGTCGTCTCCGAAGCGGCCGACCTGCTGTACTTCACACTCGTCAAGCTTGCCTCCGCCGGCATCACCTTGGCCGCGGTGGAACGAGAACTCGACCGACGGTCCCGCAAGCTCACCCGCCGCGCTGGCGACGCCAAACCCGCCGCCAAGGAGGCCCCATGAGCTCCGCGCAACCAATCACCCGCGTCGCGCTCACCAAGCTGCGCCCAGAGGAGGTTGACCCCTTCCGCAAGCGGGCCGACCCACTCACGCCGGAGACCATGGCCGATGTCGCTGCGATCATCGCCCGCGTTCGCGATGGACGCGAAGAGGCATTGCTCACGATCGCCAAACAACTCGGCGATGTACCACCTTCCACCAGCGCATTGCCCGCGCTGCTCACGCCGGAGGATTTTTCCGATGCGATGGCGAACTTGGACGCCGAGGCTCGAACCGCTCTTGAAGCCGCGGCAAGCCGCATCCGCACCTTCGCGCAGGCCCAGCGCCAGAGCTTGCAAGACGTCAACCTGCCGGTCCCTGGCGGACATGTCGGCCACCGCATCACACCCGTCGAGCGGGCTGCCTGTTATGTCCCCGCTGGTCAATACCCCCTCGTGTCCACGGCACTGATGACCATTCTGACGGCTAAGGCCGCAGGCGTTCGCGAGGTGTTTGCCCTTTGCCCCCGGCCCAGCCAAGCGATCCTCGCCGCCTGCGCTATCGCGGGTGCCGATGCCCTCCTGCCTATCGGCGGTCCCCAGGCCATCGCCGCCGCGGCGCACGGCGTAGCCATCCGGCGCTGCGACGTCGTCGTAGGCCCCGGCAATCGCTACGTCACCGCCGCTAAGAAACTGCTCACCGGCACCATCGGCATCGACATGCTCGCCGGGCCTAGTGAGGTGCTCATCATCGCTGATCTCGCGACCGACCCAAAACTTATCGCCGCCGACATGCTCGCGCAAATCGAGCACGACGGCGATGCATCCGCGATGCTGGTTCGGGTTGGCGACGCCAACGGTGCGCTGCTCGCACAGGTCGAGGCGGAGCTTGAACGACAGCTCGCGACGCTCCCCACCGCACCCACCGCCCGCAAGGCCCTGGCGGGCAGCTTTACGGTCGGCGTGTGCAGCACCGACGAGGCCGTGGCGTTGGCAAACGTCCTCTCCCCCGAGCACCTCCAACTGCTTATCGCCGACTGCCAGAGCGTTGTGCCTTTGCTGACAAGCTACGGCGGCTTGTTCGTCGGACCGGGTGCTGCGGAAGTCTTTGGCGACTATGGCATCGGCCCGAACCACACGCTGCCCACCAGCGGCTCGGCCCGCTTCGCCTCGGGGCTCAGCGTCCTGCACTTCTTAAGATTTCAGACGTACTACCGAGCCCGTGCGGCCTCGGCCGAAACTGGCGCGATTCTGGATCTCATCCGGCAGACGGCAACGTTGGCACGGCTCGAAGGCCTCGAAGGGCACGCCCGTGCTGCGGAGTCTCGCATTCGCAGCATCTCCGCAACAGGCTGACTCAATCGTCGAGCCAATCGGCTCGAAAGCACACCGGCCAACCCCCTCCCTGCACAACTATCCCATCATCGCCATTCTGCGTGTTTCTATACCTCACGCGGCAACCCGGCAGTAGTTTCGCAGCACGCCACACAGCCGCCTTCGGCAGCGGACCGCGCCGTCCAAGACCAAGCCCCGCATCGACCGCCAAGACCCGCCAACAGCGTTTCTGCTAGCCCCAGCCATGTTAACCAGCAGCAACGGGCTCGATCGAACCAGGAGGCCCGAGAGAAAGAGTTCATGAGGGTTCTATATAGCAAGCCCTTCGCCCTCACTATCATCCATACGCATGGACTCAGCCGAACCATCGACGATCTTTGTAACCGGTGCAACCGGCTACATCGGCGGCCGGCTGGCCCCTCGGCTGGTCGAACGCGGGTATCGGGTGCGATGTCTGGTCCGCAGTGCGGCCAAGCTGCGGGCTCGCCCGTGGGCAGGTCAGGAACGCGTGGAGGTGGTCCAGGGCGACGCGAGCGACGAGCATCCGCTGGTCGCCGCGATGACAGGATGCGCCGCGGCATACTACCTGGTGCACTCGATGGACGCCACGGGAGCGGGGTATCGCGGACGCGATCTCTCGCTAGCGGAGACCTTCGGGCGTGCCGCCGCGCGGGCCGGTGTGCCCAGGATCATCTACCTCGGCGGCCTGGGCGAGACGGGTCAAGGCCTCAGCGAGCACCTCTCGTCCAGGCGAGAGGTGGAAGTCGCGCTGGAACGTGGCGGCGTGCCGGTAACGGTGCTGCGTGCGGCCATGATCATCGGCTCGGGTTCTGCGTCCTTCGAAATCCTGCGCTACCTAGTTGAGCGGCTGCCCATCATGATCACGCCCCGTTGGGTCAGCACCGAATCACAGCCCATCGCCGTTCGCGATGTGCTCTTCTACCTCATGGCAGCACTGCAGACGCCGGCGACCGTCGGCAAAACCATCGATATAGGCGGCCCCGACGTCTGGTCCTACGCAAGGGTTATGCGTGAGATGGCCTCGGCATTGGGATTGCGGCGACGCCTGGTCATACCCGTCCCGGTCCTGACACCCAGGCTTAGTTCGCTGTGGATACACCTTGTCACGCCGCTGCACTCGAGCATCGCCCGGCCGCTGGCCGAGGGGCTTAAGAACCGCGTCGTCTGCCGGAACGATGAAGCGCTGCGGCTGATGCCGCACCAGTGCCTGACGATCCGAGAGGCGATGGACGCCGCCCTCGCAAAGATCAAGGCCGGCGAGATCGAGACCGCCTGGTCCGACGCGGGCGTGATGCCCGGCGATCCGTCGTGGGCGGGCGGCACGGTCTTTGTCGATCGCCGCGAGGTGGCAACGCGGGCAGACCCCACGGCGGTGTGGTCCGCCGTTACGGCCCTCGGGGGCGAGCACGGGTACTACGCCGTCGACTGGCTCTGGCGGCTCCGCGGGATCATGGACCGGCTCGGCGGCGGGCCGGGACTTCGACGCGGGCGAAGAAGTGCCGAAGACCTGCGTCTCGGCGACGCGCTCGACTTCTGGCGGGTCACCGCAATCCGCCCGCCACAGCACCTCGAGCTGACCGCCGAGATGAAACTACCCGGTGTCGCCACGCTGACATTCGACGTCGAACCCCCGCCGGCAAATCCCGGCCAAACACGACTCATCATGACGGCAAGGTTCCGCCCGCGCGGCCTGTTGGGCATCGCCTACTGGTACGCAGTGCTTCCCCTGCACGGGATCGTTTTCCGTGGCATGCTCAAAGGGCTTGTCCGGACGGCCGAGCGGAGCCCGGCCCCTGCGACGTGAATCCAAAGGCCAGGCACTCCCCGCGCGACACTCTCGAATCCCCGTGCACACTTAAGCGGTGTCTCCGACTGCCAAAGGAGCACCAATACCCGACCCCACACCCCCGGTCCGCTGCCTGATCTTGGTCATCGAACGCAACGATCAACCGGTCCGCTGCCGGGCAAGTTCGCGGGCGGTTGCCATCGGCAGGTGCATGTGGATGCGGTCGTCGTTCAGGCTCACAAACCCGCACTTCACGCCCCCCGCGACGGGAACGTTCCCATGTTCAGCCTGTCTGAGGAAGTGGCAAACTCTCTTACACCTATACCTCACTATGCCCACCACCTTGCGGACGCGCAAACCCCACGTCTATGGCCGTGGTATCTTTCTCAACATCTGGTGCCGATCCCCAAATACCAGAGAAGATTGCATTGTTGATGGAAAGATTGTCGACCAGTTTGTAGACGCTATCGGCATCCACAACTGCAAGACAATTGCGTTCTGCACGGGGCGCGATTTATCTATCGGATCCAGAGGAATCTATCTTCTGTGAGCCGTATGTCGTGCTCCACAAAAGATAGACTGCACACAAACCCACCCCCACCCCACCCTCAAGGCACCCCCGGCTTCTCCTGCATCTCCTGGATGTCCGCCGTTGCCTCCAGTTCCATTGCCTGCATCAATCGCTGCACCGCCTCCCGTCCCAGCCGCGCGACCTGTTCCTCGGCGGCCCGCCGCGTCGGTGCCGGCAACCCCGGGTCGATCGCGTTGCGCTGGGCGAGTTGCGATTGCTCCATCAGGTCCGCCGCCTGCGCACGCATTTTCGCCGCCAACGCCCGACCCTCCTTGACCGTCAGAATCTTCCCCTTGAATCCGCGCTGGTTCCCCTGCGGGACCACAAACCGCGCCCCCGGCTGGATCACAATCTGGTTCATCCCCTGCACGTTCGGGTTTACAAACACACGCCCCTGCCCCGAGTTGTTCCACGCACGCTCGCTCGGGTCGTTGTTCGCACGCGGCCGCGCGCCCGCCAAACCCCCGGCCACCACCACCGCGTGCAGCCCACGCCCACCCTCCAGCCGGCGCTCCTCCTCAGCCGTCGCCACGCCAACCCCCGTCGGCATCCAGCCCTCCTCCGGCGCCTGCGCCCGCACGCCCGGCTCAATCACCGCCGGGCGGATCCGTGCCAGCCGCACACGCCACGCGCCCATCAACTCCTCCTGGCTCATCATCGCGTTGCGCAAGTTACTAAAACTCCCCAGCGGCACATCCAGGCTCAGGCGACGCCCATCCCGCACCACCACCACCTTTGCAATCTCCCCGGCGTTGTGCGAGATGATCAACGGCCGCACCACCGAGATGCTGTCCCACTGGTTCCTTCCAGCCACAGGCACGCCGCCGATCTCCGCGAGTTGGTCCCCGATCTTGAGCACCTTCCCCGCCGGGAACCCATCCTCCAGACCCTCGATCGTCGCGTTCCCACCACCAAACGAGACCCCCAGCGCCCCACGCGGCGAGTTGCAGAACGCCACGAACGCCACCTGCGACACCCGCCACACCTGCTCGGCAGAGAGGTCCGCACGCGCCAGTTCCACCTCCAGTTCATCCTGATTGAACCCCGCTCCCGCCAGCCGTTCACCCGCACGCTCGCGCTCGGCAAAGTCATCGCTGTTCAACTGAGCAACAACCTCAGCAAGCACCACACCCTTCTCACGCGACAACTTCAACGACCGCTGCTGACCCAGCACCGGCCCCGCCAAGCACAGGCACAAGCACAGCACCACCCCGGTCATCCACATTGCAGCCGGTATTCTGGGCATATGCAAGTGTAACCCCATTCCACCCCCGGCCAGCACAAGTCCCACCAGGCCCACCCCAGGCTATCTTCACCCGTGCTTTCAGCCAACGACATCCACTTCGCCTACCCAGGCAGACCCCCCGTCCTTCGCGGCGTGAGCCTCCAGCTCGCCCCAGGGGAGCTTCTGGCTATCGTCGGGCCAAACGGCGCGGGCAAAAGCACACTCGTACGCCTCTTGGCCGGGGTCCTCCGCCCAACCACCGGCCAGGCCACCCTCCTTGGCCAACCCGTCGCCCAAATCTCACCCCACGCCCGCGCCCAGCACCTCGCCTACCTCACACAGAAGCCCGATGTCGCCACCCCGATGACCGTCCGCCAACTCACCACCCTCGGCCGGCACGCACGCGGGCGTAACCCCGACGCCGTCAGCCGAGCGATGCAACGCTGCCAGCTTGCCGACCTGGCCGATACCCCAGTCCACGAACTCTCCGCCGGCCAGCAGCAACGCGCCAGCCTCGCCCGCACCCTCGCCCAGCTCGACGGCACCACCCCGGCACAAGCCGTCCTCCTCGCCGATGAGCCCGTCAGCTCCATGGACCCGCACTTCGCACTCTTCACCCTCGGCATCCTCGCCGACCTCGCCCGCGCGGGCACCGCCGTCGGCGTCGTCCTGCACGACCTCACCCTCGCCGCACGTTACGCCACACACGCGGCAATCCTCACCTGCGACGGCCGCATTGCCGCCACAGGCCCAAGCACAACCGTCCTGACCCCAGCCAATCTCGCCCCAGTCTTCGGGATCAACTTCACCCGCGCCCAGATCGCCGGCGTCGAGGCGATCATCCCGGGGGCCGGGTAAATGGTCAAATAGTCAAATTGCCAAATGCTCCCATACTGAAACATTTGACCATTTGACTATTTGACAATTTGGCCATTTCTCCTCCCCCCAATACACTCCACCATGCCCCCTCCACCGCCCCCTCCACCCTCCGCCGACGCGCTCGGGCTTCTTGCTCTGACGGTTATCCCCGGCCTGGGCCCTGTCCTCATCGGGCGCATCGTCAAGCACCTCGGCAGCGCAGAGGCCGTCCTGCGCGCCGAGCCTGCACAACTCCGCCTCATCCATGGCTTGTCCGACAAACGCATCGAGGCCCTCATCAGCGCCCGCCGCAACGCCACCGACGCCGCCAAACGCGAGGCCGACGCCATCGCCAAAGCCGGCGCCACCATCCTCGGCATCAACGACCCCGGGTACCCACCCCTCCTTCGCCAGATCGACGACCCGCCACCGATCCTCACCGTCCGTGGCAACCTGCAGCCCCACGACCAAGACCAATACGCACTCGCCGTCGTCGGCTCACGCGCGTGCACCCAATACGGCCGTGAGCAGACCGCACGCTTCGCCGGCCTCATCGCCGCCGCCGGCATCACGATCGTCTCCGGCGGCGCACGCGGGATCGACACCGCCGCCCACCAGGCCGCCATCCAGTCCGGCGGGCGCACCATCGCCGTCCTGGGCTGCGGCATCGCCCGCGCCTACCCACCCGAGAACCGCGAACTCTTCGACCGCATCGCCGACGGGCACGGAGCCGTCATCAGCGAACTACCCGTCAACACCGAGCCGGACGCCAAAAACTTCCCCGCACGCAACCGCCTCATCACAGGCCTCTCCCTCGGCGTCCTGCTCATCGAGGCCGCGACACGCTCGGGCAGCCTCATCTCCGCACGCCTGGCCGGCGACGACCAAGGCCGCGAGGTCTTCGCCGTGCCCGGGCGCATCGACTCACCGGCCAGCGAGGGGACCAACGACCTCATCAAATCCGGCGGGGCGCAACTGGTAACCTCACCGGGCGACATCATCGAGGCCCTGCAAACACCCGCACGCCACGCACACGCCGGCACACACCAAAGCCGCTACGACCACTCCCTCTTCAACACCCCCCAGGCCAGCACCAACCAAACCCCCGCCCCCCGGCCAGGCGCACTCACCCTCAACCCCGCCCAGCGGGCAATCGTCAGCGCCCTGCAAGGCCCACTCGATCTCGACGGCCTCGTCCGCGAGACCGGCCTGCAGCCCCAGGTCATCGCCGCCGAGCTGACGGTGCTGGAAGTCTGGCGCGTCATCACCCGCGCCGGCAGTGGGGGGCGCATCGAGCGCGTTGGGGCCGCGGGCACCTAGCCCACCCAGCCCCAAGCAACCAGATCATCCCGGGATACACTGCCTTTCTTGCGGTCCCACGCCACCAGGGGCCGACAATAGAAGAGCCCGGCCACACCACCCACAGGAACACCCAATGTCCGACCCAGCACCCAACAACGCCGCCGCCAGCACAGACCACGCCGGCAACACCACCTCACACCCCGCAAACAAGTCCACCTTCGTCCCCTTCGCCGGCGGCCTCGCCCTTGGCGTCATCGTCGGCGCACTGGCCGGGGCCTTCATGGTTCCGCTCATCTCCAGCAAGATGGAAAACACCGCGCGCCCCACCAAGGCCACCGGCGGCCAGGCCCGCAACACCGCACCGGTCTTCCCAGGCCAGGAAAACAACCCAGAAACGGCCGCCCGCAACGCCACCGGCACCACCACCGCACCAACCACCGCACCAACTCCAGCACCCGCCCCAGCCCCGGCACCAAAGCCCTGACCCTCACCACCCACCCCGCCTGCGCTCCATGCGGCACCCGCTCACCACCCGCCCATGAGCAACGCTCCACTGCACAAACTCATCGCACAGCACGCCCAAACCGCCAACCTCCTCGGCGTTGACTTTGTCCCCTGCTACCGCACACTCCAAGCCGCGCCGCAACCCGCCCCACGCGCACCGACACCGATCAAGCCCGCCGTCGGCCGCGACCGCCAGGCCCACCAGCAGGCCCTCGATGCCATCCACGCCCGCTACCTCGCCCACAAACCCCACGAGGCCTTCGGCTACTCCTTCACCAACATCGTCTTCGGCGAGGGCGACCCCGCCGCCCGGCTCATGTTCGTCGGCGAAGCCCCAGGTGCCGAGGAAGACCGCACCGGACGCCCCTTCGTCGGCCGCGCGGGCAAACTCCTCGACGGGATGCTCTCGGCAATGGGCCTCTCCCGCGAGCACGTCTACATCGCCAACGTCCTGAAAATCCGACCACCCAACAACGCCACACCCACACCCGAAGAACGCAACGCCTCGGCACCTTACCTCTGCGACCAGATCGCCGCCGTCATGCCCGAGGTCATCGTTACCCTCGGCCTGCCGGCCACCCAAACAATCCTGCGCACCGACTCGCCCATGTCCAAACTCCGCGGCCAGTGGGCCACCTTCACACACCCCGACGCGTCCAAAGCCTGCACCGTCCCCGTCATGCCCACCTATCACCCGGCGTACCTGCTCCGCAGTTACACACCCGAGAACCGCAAACTCGTCTGGAGCGACCTGAAAAAGGTCATCGAGAAACTCACCGCGTGATCCACCCGTCCGCCGCCAAGCAAGCCCGCCACCGGGCCTGCCCGGGGTGTACGTTCAGGGTGTCTAGGGGTCCGCTCGCGGGCACTCCCCTACGCTCGCACGCGCATGAGTCTGTCCAACCACCAACCCACCCCCGTCGCGGCGACCGCCGTAGAGATGGTCGCCACCTCGCTGAGCAAGGCCTTCAACAACCGCCCCGTGCTGCGCGGGATCAATGTAACCATCCGCCGAGGTGAGATCGTCGCTGTCGTCGGGCACTCTGGCTGCGGCAAGACGGTCCTGCTCGACAACCTCACAGGGCTGTTGCAGCCCGACGCCGGGTCCGTGCGCGTCGTGGACCACTCCCGCGCTGACAGGCCCCTCATCGAGATGATCGGCCTGGACTCTGACCGCAAGGACCAGATCCGACTGCACTGGGCCATCGTCTTCCAGCACAACGCCCTCTTCACCGGCACCGTCTACGACAACTGCGCCCTCTGGCTCCGCGAGCACACCACACTCAACGAACGCAAGATCACCGCCCGCGTGCGCGAGGCCCTTGCCAGCGTCAAGCTCGACGTCGACGACGTGCTTCATAAGCCGCGCGAGTCGCTCTCGGGCGGCATGGCCAAACGCGTCGCCATCGCCCGCGCCGTCGCCACCGACCCGGCGGTCATCTTCTACGACGAGCCGACCACCGGCCTCGATCCCGTCGTTTCCGGGAACATCCACGAACTGATCTGGAACACCCACAACCGCCCCAGGCAGGGGGGGGAGGTGCGCACAAGCCTGATGATCACCCACGACCGTGAACTCCTCCGCAGGCTCTCACCAAGGGTCGTCATGCTCGAAGGCGGCATCGTCGTCTTCGACGGCCCCTACGAGCGATTCCTGCTCGCCGACGTCCCCGCGGCCAAGCAATACCTCGAACACATGCCCGCCCTCAACGCCCGCCCAGCCGAGTGAAATTATTGGGTACCCCCGCTTGGGTACCCGGATTGCAAACTCCGTCCGCTTGCGCCGACCCCCACGGCGGTGCCTAGAAGCCCGGCTGCCGGGTCGCTCCCCGGGAGGCTCCAGAGGTATGCCCGACCCCGCCGAACGCCCCCTGAGCCACGCACGGGCATCTCCACATTTGATCGCAGATTCCTGGAGTTGCGCACGCGACAACAGACCCAGGCTTGCTACCTTGCACCATGGCCCACGCCTCGCGCGCCGGCGACAAACTTGCACACGCCCTCTCGGCATTCGGCGTCCACGCGCACGGC
>JAJTGZ010000052.1 GCA_021299385.1 Phycisphaeraceae bacterium
ACGACACGCTGGCCGAGGATCAGGAGACGATCATTGTCGATCTCGTTCCCATCGCCTCCGGCACCGGCCGCTATGGCGTCGGCACCGAGCTGGCCACCCGCCAGGCGACCATTCGCCTCAACGACAACGAGCCGACCGTTACCGTAACTGCAAGCACCGCCACCGCTCGCGAGGCCATTGGCAACAACATCACCACCAACGGTGCCTTCACCTTCACACGCGCAGGCGGCAGCACCACAGCACCGCTGACCGTCGCCTACACCATCGCCGGCACCGCCGCCGCTGGCTCCGACTACACCACCCTCACCGGCAGCGTCGTGATCCCCGCAGGCAGCAGCAGCATCACCGTCCCGGTCGCGGTCCTTTCCGATGCTATCGCCGAGGACGCCGAGACCGTCATCGTTACCCTCGCCCCCGGCGGCACGCCCGCCTTCAGGCTCGGCGCCGAGGCTACTCGCACCGCAACGGTTACGATCCAGGACAACGCACCGACAATCTCCGTCTCGGCAACGCGCTCCACCGCCACCGAGACCGGCCCGTCGGCCACGGCACAGCCAGGCACCTTCCGCTTTACACGCACCGGCGGGAACACCTCCCTGGCGCAGACCGTTTCCTACCAGGTAACAGGCACGGCCACCAACGGCACCGACTACGCCACCCTGACGGGCACGGCCGTCATCCCGGCCGGGCAGACGTTCGTTGACGTCAATGTTGTCCCGATCGCTGATGTCCTGAGCGAATCAGCCGAAACGGTGATCGTTACCATCGACCCGAACGCCAGCTACCGCCTCGGCACCGTGGCGTCACGCTCGGCAACCGTAACCATCAACAACGCCAACCTCATCGACCTGCAGTTTGCCAGCACGAACCTGGCGCAGGTTACGACTATCGCGTACAACCAGGTAGAGGTTCCGTCCTTCTCAGGCACCGCGACCATCTTCAACGCCGGCTCATCCGTTACGGGCGCGACCCTCACGGTCCGCCTCTCGACCAACACCACCTTCGGCGACGCCGACGACACGGTGCTGCAGACCATCGCCCTGCCCGCGCTTGCGAACGGGAACAACACGCAGGCGATCACCTTCACGCTCGGGCAGATCGCCTCGCTGCTGCCGGGTATCACTTACGTCGGCTTTGTTGTAACCGGCCCGGCCGGCGCGGCTGACATCAACCCGGACAACAACCGCGGCTCCAACATCGCAGGCGGCATCGCGCCAGTCACGATCAACACGCTGGAATCAACCCCGGGCACCGAGGCGACGGTTACCTTCGCCGTTACCGACGACACCGCGGGCGAGACGCTCGGCGGGGCCACGGCCAACCCCGGTGTGTTCACCGTCACCCGCACGGGCGGCAATCTGAACCAGCGCCTCGTCGTCCCTTACAACTTCACCACCCCGACGCTCCCAGGTGCGAACAACGGGATCGACTTTGCCCGCCTGGGCGGTCTGGTGATCTTCGAGCCTGGCCAGACCACGGCGACAATCACGCTGAACATCATCGACGACACCGCTGGTGAGCCTACCGAGGAAGTCCGCCTCGCTCTCGCCACCGGGCCAGGCTACACACTCTCAGGCACTACCTCCGGCAGCATCACGATCCTCGATAACGACGCCTCCTAAGCCCAGGGGCAGCTGAACTTGCCGGACTCACCTAGCCGCACGCCTGCGCGGTACAGAATCAATCCACACCCAAGGATTGTTCTGGCCGGTAGCGGTAGGGGTGGAGATGCAGTTTCTTCACCCCTGCCCGGCCCGCAAACTCTGCTACGAAAGATACAAGCCCCCATCACATCGCCGCGCCGGCAAACGCCACGCGCACGCGCTTCCGCCGCGGGTCCGGCTCGGGCACGGCACTGAGGAGGCTCTGCGTGTAGGGGTGCTGCGGGTTGTTGATGATCTCCCCGCGCGGGCCGGCCTCGACGATCTTCCCCTTGTACATCACCGCGATACGCCGGCACATCTGGTTGATGACGGCCATGTCGTGGCTGATGAACAGGTAGCTCAGCCCCAGCTCCTTTTGCAGGTCCTGCAGCAAGTTCAGTATCTGCGCCTGCACGCTCACGTCCAGTGCGCTCGTCGGCTCGTCGCAGACGATGAACCTTGGCCGCAGGGCCAGCGCGCGGGCGATGCCGATGCGTTGCTTCTGCCCCCCGGAGAACTCGTGCGGGTACCTGTCGGCCGCGGCGGTGGGCATGCCGCACTTGATGAGGATCTGCTCAACCTCATGCCGGAGTCGGTCCTTGCCCACGATGCCGTGCACAAGCAGGGGCTCACCGACGATCCCTGCCACGCGCATGCGCGGGTTGAGCGACCCGCCGGGGTCCTGAAAGACGATCTGCATCTGCCTGCGGAGAGCCCGCAGGGAGGTGCCCGAGGCTCCAAAGACCTCCTGGCCGTCAAAGATGACCGACCCCTCGGTGGCGGGGATGAGGCGGAGGATCGAGCGCCCGACGGTGGTCTTGCCGCAGCCGGATTCGCCAACAAGGCCAAGCGTCTCGCCGGGCAGGACGTCAAAGTCGACGCCGTCGATCGCTTTGACGTAACCGACGGTGCGTTGGAGCACGCCCTTGCGGATGGGGAAATAGGTCTTCAGCCCCCGCACCTGCAAGATCGGTGGCGTCTGCGGACTGCTGACAACGGCTGATCCAAGGGACATAGGCGTAACGGTAGCCACACGCTGATGTGCGGGTTGGAAACTCGCCCCGCCGGGTTGCTCTGAGACCGCAGCCCTGGCTCGATACACTTGGGCCAACGATGGCCCCCCTGCAGCGCAACACACTCATCGGCCTGCTTGCCAGCCTGGCACTGGCCGGGGGGAAGCTTGCTGCGGGCTTCCTGGGCCATTCCAGTGCGCTCGTTGCCGATGGGGTCGAGTCGATCGCCGATGCCGTCGGGTCGGTGATCGTCTGGCAGGCCCTGCGCGTCTCAGCCCGCCCGCCCGACCAGGCCCACCCCTACGGCTACGGCAAGGCGGAGGCCGTCGCCGCCCTCCTTGTCGGATGCATGCTTCTAGTCGCCGCGGCATTGATCGTCGTCGAGGCCTTCAGGCAGCTCTTTACGCCCCACAACGCCCCCGAGCCATGGACGATGCTGGTCCTGGTCGGCGTGATCGTCATAAAAGAGGTCCTCTTCAGATTCCTGCTCCGGGGGGCCAACAAGCACGGGTCCGATGCCGTGCGGGCGGATGCCTGGCACCACCGGTCCGACGCCATCACCTCGGCGGCGGCGTTCGTGGGCGTCGGTGTCGCGATCTGGGGCGCCCGGTGGACCGGGGTGGCCAACCTGGTCTACGCCGACGAGATTGCCGCCCTGTTCGCCTCGGGGATCATCGTCATCACCGCCATGGGCCTGATCCGCGCCCCGCTGCGCGAACTGCTCGACGCCTCGCCGGAGGGGCTTCTGGACCAGGTCCGCGAAGCCGCGGCAGCCGTGCCGGGGGTCCGGCTGGTAGAGAAGGTCAGTGCCCGTAAGAGTGGCTCGGGGTACCACGTGGACATGCACCTGCATGTTGACCCCCTGATGGGTGTTCGGGATGCCCATGTTCTTTCGGGGATCGTTAAGTCCGCCGTTCGGGCCAAGATCCCGACAGTTCGGCAGGTTTTGATCCATGTCGAGCCAGCGGATGAAGCATCCGTAAAGCTCTGAAAATAGACGCACAATCTACTAGTCGTATCGTAAATCCCTGTTTTTATTGCGACATTTGTGCAACTCGGGCAGTAAAGTCATCGGATACTCTTGACCAGGCTCGGCACGGCTGGACAAGTGCCGGCGTGGCAAAGTCAGCCAGCAGAACCAGCGAGACATTCCAGGTAGCACTTCCAGAAGGACGGACCGGCATGAGTGTAATGCCCGCAACCACGGCAGACCTGCAAGAGACCAAGGGTCGCAAGATCGGTCGCGTCTTGGCCAAGCTCGGCAAGACGACACGTGAGCGCGTCCACGAGGCCTTGGCGATCCAGAAGACCCGCAAGGTGCAGTTGGGGCAGTTGCTGGTGGAACTCGGGTATATCTCGGCTAAGGACGTTGCCGAGGCCTTGGCGGCACAAGCCGGGCTGGGGTTTATGGATTTGACGGGCTTTGAGATTCCCCCAGAGGTCCGGGAGGTGCTCCCGAGTGAGTCTGTGCAGGCGTATCAGGTGGTGCCCGTGGCGTACAACGCAAAGAGCAAGCGCCTGCGGATCGCGATGAAGAGCGTGGACAACTTCCGGGCCGTCGACGACCTGAAGCTGCTGATGGGCTTCAACGTTGAGGCGGTGGTGGCCGATGCCGCGCAGGTCGACGCGCTGATCAAGAAGCACTTCTCCAAGGCCGAGAGCATGACGGACGTCGTCAGCGACCTGGCCAAGGACGAGAAACTGGCGAAACTCGCCAAGCAAGGCGGCGGCAGCGACAAGTCGATCGACCTGGACGTGCTCAGCGAGCTGGCGTCGGACAACAAGGTCATCAAACTCCTGAACCTGGTGCTGATGCAGGCGATCAAGGACCGGGCCAGCGATATCCACTTTGAGCCGTTCGAGGACGAGTTTAAGATGCGCTACCGCATCGACGGCGTCCTCTACGAGATGGTCCCGCCGCCCAAAGAGTTGGGCCCGGCGATCACCAGCCGTATCAAGGTCATGGCGAAGCTGGACATCGCCGAGCGTCGCCTGCCGCAGGACGGCCGCGTGGAGTTGACCGTCGGCGGCGCGCCGGTGGACCTGCGCGTGAGCGTGCTGCCGACGATGCACGGCGAGAGCGTCGTCATGCGTGTGCTTGACCGGAGCAACGTCTCGCTGAAGCTCGACCGCATCGGGATGCGCGACGATGACCTGTTGGTCTTCCGCCGGCTGATCAACAAGCCCAACGGGATCGTGCTGGTTACAGGCCCGACGGGTTCGGGCAAGACGACGTCGCTGTATGCCGCGCTGCAGGAACTCAACGATATCGAGACCAAGGTGCTCACGGCTGAGGACCCCGTCGAGTACGACATCGACGGCCTCTGCCAGGTGCAGGTCAACACGGAGGTGGAGTTGACGTTCGCCAAGGCCCTGCGGAGCTTTCTGCGTCAGGACCCCGACGTGATCCTCGTCGGTGAAATCCGCGACCTGGAGACGGCCGAGATCGCCATCCAGGCCTCGCTGACGGGGCACCTTGTGCTCAGCACGCTGCACACCAACGACGCGCCGAGCAGCATTATCCGTCTTGTGGACCTGGGGGTTGAGCCGTTCTTGCTCACGGCGACGATCGAAGGCATCGTCGCCCAGCGGCTCTGCCGAACGATCTGCCCCAAGTGCAAGACGGGGTATGCCCCCAGCGAGGAAGAGTTGATGGAACTGGCCCTCAAGCCCGAGATGGTCGCGGGCAAGAGTTTCTATCGCGGCAAGGGTTGCGACAGCTGCTACGGGTCGGGCTACCGCGGGCGCATGGCGATCTTCGAGATCATGGCCTGCGACGACACGATGCGCGACATGATCATGAAGAGCGCCAGCACCAGCCAGCTGCGTGCCTATGCCAAGGGTCGCGGCATGCGCACGCTGCGCGAGTGCGGGCTGCTGGCGATCTACGAAGGGCAGACGACGATCGATGAGGTCGTGCGGGAGACGATCGCAGATGAGTAGCGTGGAAATGCAATAGGCAATGGGCAATAGGCAATGGGCAACAGGCAATGGGCAATGGGCGCGGGTAGTGGCTTTGAGTGGCAGTGGGGGGGTAGACGGGTCGCGTGGGCTGGGTCGGGCGAGGTTTGCTCTTTGTGGGTTTGCTTTTAGTGGGTTTGGCTGGTTGGTTTAAGGATGAACACATGGCAACGTTTGTGTACAAGGCATTGAGCGGGCAGGGCAAGTCGCAGGAAGGGACCATCGAGGCCGCGACGAGCGAGGAGGCGATCTCGCGTATCAAGGCGCAGGGGTACTACCCCACCAGCGTCCGCGAGCAGCGGGGGGGCAAGAAGGCCGAGGACCCGACCAAGGTCAAGAAGAAGAAAAAAGGTGGCGGCATTACCATCGGCGGGGTCTCTAACAAGCAGCTCACGGCATTCACCCGCCAGTTGAGCACGCTGCAGGACGCAGGCCTACCGTTGCTCCGCTCGCTGCAGATCCTTGAAGAGCAGCAGAAGTCGGGCAAACTCAAGGCCGTGCTCCAGGAGGTCTGCGAGAGCGTCGAGGGTGGCACCAGCCTCTCGGACAGCATGGCCAAGCACCCCAGCGCGTTCGACAAGCTCTACACCAAAATGGTCGCCGCCGGCGAGGTCGGCGGCGTGCTGGACGTGATCCTCCAGCGTTTGTCCGACTTTATGGAGAAGGCCGAGCGGCTCAAGCGTAAGGTGCTCGGGGCGATGGTCTATCCATCCGTCGTCATCGTCGTGGCCGTCGGGATCGTGATGTTCATCATGGTCTTTATCATCCCCAAGTTCAGCGAGATCTTCAAGGAGTTCGGGGTAACGATGCCCGGGCTGACGCTCTTCCTAGTCAACTCCAGCCGGTGGCTGGCGGGTATGAACCCCGGGCAGACGATCCCCGGCGCGTTGTACGTGGTCTTTGCCCCGGTGCTGGGCTTTATCTTCTGGAAGATTGTGCGCAAGGCCCCGCCGGGGCGGATGATCACCGACCGCGTGGTGATGTTCATCCCGCTCATCGGCGGGCTGGTCAAGAAGACGACGATCGCGCGCTTCACCCGCACGCTCGGCACGCTCATCAACGCCGGCGTGCCGATCCTCGAGGCGATCACGATCACCAAGGAGACCTGCGGCAACGCGGTCTTCGAGAAGGCCCTGGGCAAGGTGCACGACTCGATCCGCGAGGGTGAGACCTTTGCCGCACCGCTGCGCGAGAGCAAGACGTGCGACTCGCTGGTGGTCAACATGATCGACGTCGGTGAAGAGACCGGCGACATGGACTCGATGCTGCTCAAGATCGCCGACAACTACGACGACGAAGTGGACAACGCCGTCGGCGCGCTGGTCAAGCTCATCGAGCCGCTGCTGGTGCTCTTCCTGGGCGTGGTCGTCGGCGGTATCGTCGTGGCGATGTTCCTGCCGCTGCTGTCGATCATCGAGAAGCTCAGCTCGGGCGGGAAGTGATCCCGGCCGGTCGCGCGGGCGTATATGCCAGGTGCGTGTGGCACGGGTGTGTATGGCTTGGTGGTTGGTTCGGGGTTGCTGTCGGAGGCTTTGGCTATGACCTGCGTACATGACACAAACCAGCATCGGATAGCGCGTGTGTTGGCACGGGCGTCGGCTCGCCGCCGGGGGTTTACGCTCATCGAGGTAACGGTCGTCTCGGTGGTCATCATCATCATCGCGGCGTTGACGCTCGTGGCCGCCGGGCCGATCGTCAAGTCCGTGCGCTCCGAGTCCGAGCGGCAGCTGCTCCGTTCGCTGGTAGTGGCAACGGAGTCCTTCCGCCAGCGGTTCGGGGACTTGCCGCCGCTGGTCGAGGATGCGAACGTTGTGG
Organism: Phycisphaeraceae bacterium; assembly: GCA_021299385.1. Lineage (GTDB taxonomy): Bacteria > Planctomycetota > Phycisphaerae > Phycisphaerales > UBA1924 > JAJTGZ01. Next base: position 7,433 of record JAJTGZ010000052.1, read on the forward strand.
TTAGGTTTACCCCCCCCGGCGGGCTTGAGCAGTTCGCCGTCCGCACCCGCAGTGCGGGTGCGGGCGCGATAACACCCCTGGACGCGAACTGGCAGGGCCTGGTCAACGGCTTCTTGGCGTTTATTGATCAGCCAGACCAGTCCCGCTCCAGCGTGCTCAGCCCGACGATCTTCCTCATGGGCGTGCTCCCCGGCCAGTTTGACGGCGCCGACGGGCCGCGCATGACCGCCTGCGACCCGACGACGGGTATGTTCAACCGTGGCGGGCCGGCGGTCGAGCCGTTGTTTGACTCCTCGTCGGTCAAGGAGCGCCTGGTGCCGTCCAACTTCAACGTTATCGGCGAGGCCTCTCGGGTGCTGCAACTGGTCGACAGGTGGGGCAACCCAATCCGTTACTACCGCTGGCTCCCGACGCGCCATATCGCGAACATCGTCGAGCAGACCAATGTTTACCGCGGGTGGAACAAGTCCGGCGCGTTCGACGCGCCGGCGGTGGGCAACAACGTTGACGTGCCCGGCGAGATCCGCTCGTACAACGTCCCGGTGTTGCTGGGCAACCCGTACGAGGTCGGTGCCGCCTCGCTGCGGTCGGCGGGCTTCGCGTTCCTCTCAGCCGGGCCCGACGGCGAGTTTGATGAATCCCTCCCCCCCGACCGTGGCGTCAACAAGGACAACATCGTGGAGCTTGGCCAGTGAAAAAGCCAGTCAATGACCCTTGCGGCCGCCCGTCGTGTACCCGTAGCAGCTGGCTGCACCGCGCCCTTGTCGCCCCGGCCCGGCGTGCATTCACGATCGTCGAGATCATCGTGGTCCTGACGATCATCTCGATCCTCATCGTGCTGGCGGTGCCCGCCCTGATGAGCATGATCTCTACGCAGGAGGAATCCCTGGCCGAGATCAGGCTGCGCGTGGGGATCAACATCGCCCGCGACGCGGCGCTCGCGGGCGGGCCTGGGGAGGACACCGCCGCGGTCTTCACCTACGACCCGCAAGGGCCGGTGCGGATCGTGCCGGTGGTGCGTGCCGGGACGTTCATCGATTCGTCCGGGACAAGCCCACAGCAGTTTGAGCTCTTCGTGCCGATCGATACGGTCGAGCCTGTAACCCTCCCCTCGGGGTGGACGGTCCGTGCCTGGTCGCCGCAGTCCGCCTTCAGCGGTTCCTGGTACGGCGGCGACACCGACGCGGCCACCGTGCGCTACCCCGATGACCAGCCCAACTGGGTCTTCCCCGAGTCTGGTTTCTACAACCACACCAGGGCCGACGACGGGGAGAACCGCCAAACGTTCATGGTCCGATTCCAGGGCGGCAGCGGGCAGCTCGTCGGCGAGACGACCAAGCCGGTGCTGGTGCTGCTCCCACGCCCGAGCAACGTCGGGCGCGATGGGATCGACCGCTCGCTGTGGCCAAACCGGCAGAGCGACTTCCGCCGGTATGCCCAGCGTCTGCTCAAGGACCCCGGCGTCTCTGCCAGCGACCGCTCGACCCTGATCGGGCCGCTCAGCAGCGACGTGGTGCTCACCCGTGCCGTGCAGCTGCTGGCGCTGACCGATGAGCAGGCCCTGGCCGATGGGCTGGGCGTCCGGCGTGATCGGTTCTCGGGCAGCCTGTATCAGGTCGCGCCGGGGCAGTTCCAGGACCTCACACTCTCGCCGCAGTTTGTCTCCGGCATGGGCACCACGGGCGCAACGCGCGTGAACCGCTGGATCGAGGGGTATCTCGACCTCAACGTGAACGGGAACCAGGACCAGACCGTCGAACGCACCGGGCTCAAGTTGTTCACCTTCGACCGCTACGGCGGCTCGCTGGTGCGGGTGCAGCAGACGAAGCCGACGGGGGTCCCGCCGATCCAGTGACCACCCGGCAGAGATTCACGCCCGCGCCCGCGCGGCAGCACAGGAGCATGATGATGAGTCCGCAGATGACGACAACCAGGCACGCCTTCTCGCTCATCGAGGTGATGATGGCGGTGCTGATCCTCGGCCTGGGCCTGCTGGGCCTCGGCGCGATCATGCCGGTGGTCGTCAAGCAGCAGCGGCAGGGGGCCGACTGGGTGCAGGGGACCATGGCCGCGCAGTCGGCGATGGCGACCGTGCAGGGCAACGCCCGCATCAACGCCGAGTTCTGGCGCACTTGGGCGCAGACCAAGCCAAACTTATCCGGGCTGACCCCTCCGTTGACGCCAGCGGAGCAAAACTTTTCGAACCTCATCCCCGAGGGTTCCAAGTGGTGGGTCCTCCGTGCCGACGCGCTGACCGGGAGCATCGCCCTCGGCCCGTCGCGGTCGACCGAGGACTTCAACAACAACGTCTTCCAGAAGCAGCCCGTGCAGATCCCCCTGGCCGACCGGGTCTATCCCACGGCGTCGGCCGGTGTGGTCAAGCCGAACTTTGTCTTTGACATGGCCGTGCGCCGCCTGGCGCCCAGGGACCTGACCGCAAACCCGCCCGTGGTCCCCGAAGGGTCCAGTAAGGTGCAGGTTGCGATCTTCGTTCGGCGTGTGGACCCGGAGATCCGCGTCTATGTCCCCGACTCGTCGCCCCCTCGCTACCTGCCATCCAACGCCGACCCTGACTTTGCATACTTCCTGGCGCTGACGGACATCTCCCGCCCGACCGTTGAACGCCGCTGGCCCGTTTCTGAGGAGACCGGCATCGCGCTCGGCGAGCCGACGCTCAGCGGGCGTTTCGAGGACGCGCGCTACTCGCAACTGCTCGGGGTGGAGGTCACGTTCACCCCGGGCGCGGATTGGCCCCGCGACCGGATCGTCCTTGGAGACCCCTCGCCGAACCAGGATTCGTTCGCCGCCGGGGTCGTGGCACGCAACGTGATCCAGCCCGGGCAGACGCTGGTGGACAACCTCGGGAACGTCTACAGGGTGCTCGGGCAGGACGACCGTGTCTCCGAGCCGTTGGCGATGCGGATCGACCCCCCCGTGCCGCCCTGGGTGCCCGCGACCGCGGCGGGGCAGCCCGGCAGCCTCAGCCAGGTGCTCGTCTCCCTCCAGCCACCCGTGGCGGTGCTGGTCCAGACAGTGAACCCGTAAACAGGGCCCAGCCTGCGGGAAGCGGGGCTTGTGGGGCAGCGGGATGATCCGGTGCGGTGCAGGAAGATCAGGTGCAGTCAGATCGTGCTCGGAGTTTGGTCTGTCAGCGACGAAGCCACTAGAGATGAAGTCAAGAGACGTGAGGATGCCCATGAAGTGCTTGCAAAGGTCCAAGAGTTCTGCCGCCGTGCTGGCCAACCGCGCCGGCAAGGCCGGCCGCGCCTTTACGCTCACGGAGTTGCTCGTGGCCGTTGGTGCCTTGGCGCTGCTGTCGATCGCGGTGGCGCAGGTCTTCTCGCTCACCAGCCGAACGGTCGCGGCAGGGCGCCGCCAGAGCGCCATCAACGCCGCCGCCGCGGCCATGGAACGGCAAATCCGGGCCGACTTCGCCCAGATGACCCGCGACGGGTTCTTGGTCATCCGCAACCAAGTCAGTTCACTCGGTGATGCGAATGAAAACGGCGACCTCCGCCAGAGCGTCATCTTCCCGGTCCCACTCTCGCCCAACGACCCCGCCCCACGACCGCGGCGGATGGATGAACTGCTCTTCTTCGCCAAGGGAAACTTTGCCTCCAAACGCGAGCCTGGGGACCAGGGGCAGGTCGTCAAGAGCGACACCGCCATGATCTATTACGGCCACGGCACCGGGCAACTGCCCGGGATCGACGGCATCAACCCCGCAGCACCATCTGGCTCGGGCTGGAATACCCCAGTGAACCAGGCCGACCCGAACCCAATCTACGATGGCACCGGGCAGGCGGTCGCACCCCCGCTGGGCTGGCCGATCCCCTTTAGCCCGCAGCGCTACGCCGGCGACTGGACCCTTGCCCGCCTTGAGGTGGTCCTATCCGGGCAGGGCGGCCCGGGGTTGCCGAGAGTCGAGACCGCCTTCGGCGATGCGATCAGCCGCATCCGTCTGCTTTCCAGCGGGGTCGTTGATATCGCGGGCACGTCGCTGAGCGCGGTCCGGTCGTGGGTGATGCGGGCCGATGGGATGAACACCACAACCTTCTTCCCCTTCAGCGACTTTGCATACCTGAATGCTCAGAAGATGACGATACAGACGGAGGCCAACCCGATCCCCAGTACTTTCAACCTGGCCCTGTTACAGATGCAAGCCCGGATGCTCGGTGCACTTCCAAAGTACCACAGTTTCTTTTTTCCAGAACCTTTTTTCAACTTTGATTCCCCTTACGTCCGCTCGATCTATGGCTTTGACCGTCCCCGCGTCGAGAAGACCGCCCCCAACCTCATCGGGTGGGAGTGGCTCAACGGGCGTGCGACCGAGCAGCAGCGGGCCGACCAGATCATGCTCTCGAGCAAGGCCTTCTTGCCACGCTGCTCGGAGTTCATCGTCGAGTGGTCCTTCGGGCTCGAAGAGAAGGGCGAGCCTCAACGCCGGACGCAGTTTGACCGCTTCCTGAGCACCGCCAACCCACCCGCGCCGGCACCGGGCAAAGGTCCACCCGGCTTGACGGCCCCCAACTCGCTCATCTGGCACGGGCTGCCCAGGGACGTACGCCGCACCGGCAACGCACCGCTCTCGGTGGTGCGCCCATATCGCGCGTACTACGACTTCAACCTCTACGGCCAGCCATTCTCACGCCCCCTGCCCCCGACGAGCGACAGGCCCTTCTGGGAGGCTCTCCGTGATGCGCGGTACTACTCCGTGCCCGTCAAACTCCGCAACGGGCGCGAGCGTGAAATCCCCCACATCGTTCGCCCGGAGTTGATCGAGTTTGACGATGCACCGACCGGCGGCAGGGGGTACCCGAACGTCTACCACGCCGTCTTCGGCTACATCGACCCTAACTGGCTTCCCGAGACGCGCCTGCGCGACCGCGACATCCGGACCCCCGACGGGCAGCCAGTGCTCTCCTACGACGCCAACAACGACGGGAAGTACGATGCCGATCAAGGCGACGTTAAGGCCGTCGAGCTGGTGCGTGATATCCGTGGCGACGGCGAATACAACCCCGATGAGGGGGACCAGATCATCCTCAACGAGCCGACGACGGTCCCCTGGGCGTGGCCGAAGTTGATCCGCATCACCTTCTCGATCGCTGACCCAGGCACGGGGAACGCCCCCCCGATCGAGCAGACCTTCCAGGTCATCCTCCGCGTCCCCGACGAGGAGCCGAAGGTCGGGTTCTAAATCGCCCGCGCGGGGGGTGCCCGCTGGTTGTTGTTGCTTGGCCTGCTGTTGCTTGATGTGCTGTTTGCTGTGTGGGTAGTTTGATCGGTTCAGATGGTTGCCGCGTGCGTGCGGCATGGAGTGCGTGTGATGTCCCCACGATCTGCTGTTGGTCAACTCAACCTTGCTGCTAAGCCTCTGCCCCGGGTCCATGCCGGGGGCCTGCTCCGCTCTGCAAGCACCGCTTGGCGGCGCGGCTCGGTGCTGGTGCTGGTCATCGGCATCCTCGCGCTGCTGGCGATCCTCGTGGTGGTGTACACCGCCGTGGGCCAGGCCGACGTGCGGGCCGGCAAGTCGGTCGTCGTCAAAGCGCAGACCGAGGACCAGAGCAGGGCCGTCGGCAACTACATCAGCCAGATCATCGGCGACAACGCCACGGCCACCTACTTCCAGAAGGACGCCGCGATTGGCTCCGCACAGATCCGGCGTGTAACCCGCCAGCAATCCGATTATCCCTCGACAGACCCCGTCGTCCGCTCGGTGCGCACGACCACCGGCCCCCAAGCAATCCCTACTGATGAAGAGTGGCGCTCCAGGCGCTTCACCCCCACCGGCACGCAACGCTACTACTGGTGGCGGGACAGCGACCCGCGCGACCAGGACCCACGCATCAGCAGCGATCCCTGGCTCGCCTCCACCGAGCCGGTCTGGATCAACACCAATGCATCCACGTTGACCCAGCCCAGCGACCTGGTCGCACGCATGACCGACTGGGTACACATGAGCGTCATCTCCCCCGATGGGCGTGGCGTCAACCTGGCGAACCTGCGCGACAACCTTGCCGCACCGTCGGGGTATGGGTCCACCCCGGCTGGCGCCCCGGGCATCAGTCTGAACCTCAACAAACTCAAGGCCCCCACAACCGTCGGCGGCCCAGTCGTCTTTGACACCTCGCCCGATTACTTAAGCACCGCCGACCTCTACAACGCCCCGGCCACCTGGTCGAGCAACGGCACCGGCCTCTTCCGGCATGTGCTCGAACCGCAGGGCCCCACGCCCCTGCTGCCCAGCGACCCAAAGGCCCTGGGCAACATGTTTGCCGACGCCGACGGCGACGGGTATTACGACTCGTTCTGGCAGGAACTCGTCGACGCCAGCGACCCCGGGCAGCCGGTGAACATCCTCGGCCGCAGCGGCCTGCGCCTCTTCGTCGCCCCGAGGATCATCGACCTCTCAGCCCTCGTCAACGTCAACACCGCAGCTTCCTTCGCCGACCCCTTCAGTTCGCGCGGTGCGCAGGTACAGATTCCCTCGGCCGGCCTGCAGTCTGTGCAAGAGCCCATCTTCCCCGCGCCGAGCCTGCAGTCCGAGACGGCCTTCCGTGCCGCGCCGGTGCGCTACCGCGCGACGGTCGCCAGGGAGCCGATCATCTCCAGCCGTAAGTACGCCATCGAGGCCCCCCCGGGCGCGACGCCCGCAGACGTTGACCTCGAACGCCTCCTGACAGGGTTTGACACCTTCCGCTACCTGGAGCGCAGCCCGACGGACTACTTCGGCCCCGCGCCCACCGGTGGGTACGGCAGTCTGGCCGCGCAGAGCCAAGCGCAGTTTGTCGTCAGCCGAGCGGAGGTCGGCGGCTCGGGCTTCTCGAGCCTCATGTTCGCACGCACCACCGGCCAATCGGATATCCCGAACCTGAACGGTTTCCCGACATCCCCCCCGGCAACGTTCTACCCATTCTTTGAGCCCGGCCGGCTCGCGTTTTCGCTCTTCCACTCCGACCGTGGCCTGCCGATCTTCGGGCAGCCTGCCGTGCGCCCCCCAGTTTTCTTAGAACCAGACGATCAGCGGGCGTATGACGAGGCACAGGGCTCAAACCTCGGGATCCGCTCCGAGCGTGATGTGATCGAGGATTACCGCCTCTTCGTCTCCCCAATAGACCGCCAGGAACTCTACCTTCGCGTCGCCACCGGGAGTGGGACCAGGTTTGATCGTGCGTTCTCCCGGTCGCAGACCGTCGGCGCTGCCGAGGATGAGTACCTTCAGTACCAGAACACAACCGGCTTCCCCCTGACCGAGGAACGCGAGCTCCGCGCCTACAACGGCGTCAACGACCCCGCCATCACCTCCCCCCTCGAGTCGGCCCTCGACTTCCGCAACATTGATGCCTTCCGCACCCTCGGCAACATCGGGCCCATGCGCTCCAACCGCTCCCTCTATGAGGACCGCGACGCCGGGGGTGATTCGACCGTCGCCAACGTCCGCAACGCACGCCTGACCGCCCGCTTCACCGACACCCGCCACCTGCTCACCACCATCAGCGGCGCAAGGCCCCTGACGATGGTCAGCGAACGGTTTTACCCTGCCCCCGGCGTAACAGACAACCGCACACCCAGCCAAGAGATTCCCATCACCCAACGCGAGGTCCGCCTGGATATCCAGGA
>JAJTGZ010000053.1 GCA_021299385.1 Phycisphaeraceae bacterium
TTCCACACCGCATAATCGGCATGTTCGATAATGGCTTGGTGGCCTTTTCAACGATCAGGTCTCCGCCGTCGGTCAGGTATGGACTGATGCCCTTGACGACGTGCGTCGTTGCATGTTCAGTTCCCGGATCGTAATCTACCAAATACGGACTTGCGGGAGGGAACGAAGCGAAGCCAATTATGACCACATGCACATGTGCTTTGCCTCGGGCCTCACTCATCCACCTGAAGGTTCGGTGCGCGAAGTGACGGAATACGGGTCGAGTCGCCATGAGCTCGCCCCAAAAAGCCGGAACCTGCTCCCCTTGGCAGATTGAGTTGGTCGCTACGAATGCAACCTTGATTACCGTGCCCTTGATGTACTTCGCTGCGATATAGAACCATGCAGTGACAAAATCGAGATCGCCCGCGTTTCCTGCGCCGCCGACAACGGCGACTAGGTCTGCTGTCTGAGCCTTTGTCCTGTAGTGCTTGCCCACGTATGGCGGGTTCCCCAGCACATAGCTGCACCGCTTGGCGGGGAGCACGGAGTTCCAGTCGATCTGCAGGGCGTTGGCGTGGGCGATCTTTGCGGATTTTTTGAGGGGGAGTCGGCGGACGGGCTGGCCGAAGGAGGAGGCGGAGTTCGCGGTAGGTAACGACGAGGAAGTTGCCGCAGCCGCAGGCGGGGTCGAGGAAGCGGAGGCTGGCGAGTTTGTCCTGGAAGGCGAGGAGTTTCTTTTTGTCTTTGCCGCAGGAGGCGAGTTCGGCGTTGAGGTCGTCGAGGAAGAGGGAGCGGACGAGTTTCATGATGTCGCGTTCGGAGGTGTAGTGTGCGCCGATCTGCCGGCGTTTGCGGGCGCCGGATTCGCCGGCCATGATCGACTGGAAGAGTGAGCCGAAGACGGCGGGGCTGATGCGGGACCAGTTGAACTCGCAGCACTCGAGGAGGGCGGCGCGCATGGGTGCGTCGAAGTCGGCAAAGCCGAGGTCTTCCTTGAAGAGATCGCCGTTGACGTAGGGGAGGGCTTGGAGTTCTTCGGGGAGTTTGGCGGGCCGGTCGGGTTTGTCCTGGTCGAGGACCTTGAAGAAGCGTGCGAGGAGTGGGCCGAGGTCGCTGCCGTCGGTGCGGGAGTCTTTGACGAGGGCCTTGAACTCTTCGTTGTCGAAGATGGCGGTATCGTCGGCGAAGAGGCAGAAGAGGACGCGAACGAGGAAGCGTTCGAGGGCGTGGCCTGCGTAGCCGCCGCGTTCGAGGGCGTCGTGGAGCTTGCCGAGGACTTCGACGGCCTGGATGTTGATGGGGTCTTCGGGGTCAACGGGCTTGGTGGTGTAGCCGGAGAGGAAGTTGAGGTGCTTGATGTTCTCGTGGAGTTTGGCGGTCTTGAAGGTGGCGGCGGGTGCCGAGGGGTCTGGGCTTTCGAGGTCGTAGACGGCGATGGTCTGGAAGTCGGAGACGACGATGTATTGGGGGATTTCGGAGTCGCGGCCGTCGCGCTGGAGGGACTGGATGTAGTCGAAGGCCTGGCTGGCGGCTTTGGAGAGGTCTTGGCCGAGGCTTTTGTGCTCGCCGAGCATGACGCCGGCGTAGAAGACGTCGATGCGGTCGTAGGCCCCTTTGAGGTTTTTGACCTTTTCCTCGAAGGCGGCGACGGCCCGGCGTTTGATGCCGAAGACGGCGAAGAGGTCGGTCCAGAAGGGCTGGGCCTCGGCCCGCTCGCTGGAGGCGTCGGCCCACTCGGCGGCGAACTTCATGGCGTTGGCGCGGATTTCAGAGAGGGGTAATCGCATGGAGAAGGGACCGTAGGGGAGAGGCCTTATTGGCGTCCTGGATCGTCTTGTGGGGGCTGGTCTTTAGGTGATTCTAGTTAGAAGTGCGGGGCGCTGGGTGCCAGGGGGGCATCGGGGCGGGGGGTTGCCGTGCCGGGGTATACCCGCTGCAAATCTTCACAAGACGCTCGCGCACGAATGGGTGTCGGCGTGATTGCCGTGCGGTAGTATGACTGCGTGTTGTGAACCTCACGTCAAGTGCAGGCACGAGCTTTTAATAGCGTGGGACGCTCGAATCGACGGCGATCGACCACAGGTCGATCCCCCCGGCCATGGAGAGGACGTTGCTGAACCCGTGCCCGCGAAGCGTCGCGGCGACGCGCTGGGAGCGCACGCCGAGGTGGCAGTAGACGATGATCGGCCGTGCGCGGGTGGGGTCGATGTCGTCGAGTTCGTCGAGTCGCTGCTCGATCTGCTGCATCGGTATGTGCAACGCGCCGTCGATCCGGCAGGCAGCCCACTCCTCGGGGCGTCGGCAGTCCAGCAGGATCGGCGGGGTCGCTGAGCGCATGGCGTGCTGGACCTGGCGGGGTGAGGACTCCCAGCCGGGCTTGAGAGCACTGCCGATTGGGAGGCCGTCTTGGTTGAGCGGGGGTGCTGGGGGAGGCGTTGGGGTGTTGTCGATTGGTGCGGGCATGGGGGTGGCTTTGATTTGTGGGTGATGAGGGTGAAGTGGTGTGGTGGTTCTTGTGATGGTTCTTGTGATGGTTCTTTGGTGAGATCGGGCTGTCTTGTGTGTGCCAACCCCACCCCTGCCCCTCCCCTCGGGGGAGGGGTTAATGCGATATTGCGCGGCGGTCTGTCCAGGGTTGTACGAGGTTCAAGACCTGCTGATGCAGGCATGGGTTGCAGGCGATCGCGTCGCCGGCGTGGATGCTTGGCTGGCCGGTCCATCCACTGAAGACCCCGCCGGCCTCGGGCAGGATGACCGCAAAGGGGCCGCTGTCCCAAGGGTGCATGATCGGGTCGATCGCGACGTCGATCCGGCCCGTCGCGGCGAGGGCAAAGGCGTAGCAGTCGCTCCACCCGCGGACGCGCCCGGCGGCGCGGGTGATCTGCACATACGCCTCCTGCCGGGCTGCCTGGGCGTAGTACTCTGGGCCGGTGGTGCAGAGCAGCGCACTGCCCAGGTCTTGGCAGGTCGAGACACGTGCGGGGATGGTTGCTTGCCCGGCCCGCTGCCACCATGCGCCTGCACCCTCGGCGGCCCAGATGCACTCACCGAGTGCCGGCAGGTGGCAGACGCCCGCACGCACACGGCGGCCTTGTGCGTCCTCGTGCTGCAGGGCGATGAGGACGCCAAAGAGCGGCACGCCGGCGGCAAAGGAAACGGTGCCGTCGATCGGGTCGATGACCCATGTCCAACCGGTGGTCGATTCGTGCGTGCCGTGCTCTTCACCGAGGAGGCCGTCGCTGGGGAAGTGGGCGGAGATGGCGTCGCGGATGAGTTGCTCGGCCTGCCGATCAGCGATCGTTACAGGCCCAGCGGCCCCCTTGCTGTGCACTACGAGGCCAGGGTGCTGAAAGTGCCTGATCACCAGTTCGCCGGCTTGCTGGGCGAGATCGAGCATCAGCCGGGTGCGGTGGGAGAGCTCGGGGGCGAGGCGATCGAGTTGTGCGGGGTTGGCATCGTGCATTTCTTTGTGTCCATCGATCAGGTTTCAACCCACCCGCGCCGGCGGAGGAGCAGGATCAACGCCGGGCCGCCGATCAGGGCGGTCAGGACTCCCAGTGGCAACCTTCCCGCGCCCAGGTTCACGCCCTTGATGATGCAATCGGCACCGACGATGACGATCACGCCGAGCATTGCGCTGGCGGGCAACTGCCAGCGGTGGTTGCTGTGCGGGACTCTAAGCAAGAGTCGGGCGGCGTGCGGGGCGATGAGGCCGACGAAACCGATGGGCCCGGCGATCACCACGGCACCGGCCGAGAGGGTGCCCGTGATTCCCAACAGAACCCACCGTGCCCGCGCGACATGCACGCCGACGCTCTCGGCCTCATCCGGGCCGAGGACCAGGGCGTCGAGGGTCGGGCCTTTGAGCCAGGCGATCACAATGCCGGCGAGTGTGGCGACGGCGACGAGAACCAGCACGATCGAGGGCGTATCGTCGGAAAGCCCGCCCATCAGCAGGCGAGCGGTGGCGAACCCGGCATCGGGCATGAGGTATTGCAGGAACATCACTGCCGCGCCGCAGAGCACCGAGACGACCACGCCGATGATCACAAGCCCGGCAGGGTCAAGACTTCCTGCACGCCGGCTGAGCGTCAGCACGAGCGCCAGCGCCCCCACTGCCCCCAGCAACGCCGGCCCGGCGTGCCAGGCTGCGCTCGCCAGCGTGCCGACTACACCACCGGCCGTGAGCCAGATGCTCGTCATAACGCCCAGCGATGCGCCGCTGGAGACACCCAGGATGTCCGGGCTGGCCAGGGGGTTACGCAAAAGCGTTTGCAGCAAGGCACCGGCGACCGCCAGCGCGGCACCGACCGTCGCCCCGCAGGCGAGGCGGTTGGCACGCAGTTGCCAGATGATCCGATCCTCCGGCCACCCCCCCCACGACCCCCACCCCCACCCCGCCGTGCCGCCGACGAGGAGCCGGGCGGCGCAGAGCAGCAAGGTGGCCAGGGCGAGGATCGACAAGATGACCACAGGGCGGCGCACGGCAGACGCTAGCCCGGCTGGGCATCGCCGGGGGCGTGCGCTACCCAAGCCCGGACAAGGCACCTATCCTCAAACCATACCCGGAGGTTCCCTTGGCTGACAAGAGTTTCCAGATTCGGCTCGTTACCCCGCAGGGCAAACTGCTCGACGGGAGGGCAATCTATGCCTCAGTCCCCGCGCACGACGGGCTGATGGGCTTCCAGCCGGGGCGAGCCCCGGTTGTCTTCAAGCTCGGGCTGGGGGAGATGCGGGTAACGTTCGCCGACGACCGCGGCGTGGGCGGCGGCACTCGCAACTACGTCATCGAGGGTGGGTTCGGGCACATGACGGCCGACAAACTGACGGTGCTGACGACCCGTGCCGTCGCAGGCAGCGATATCGTCCAGGACGAGGCCCAGAAGGAACTGACGGCGGCCCAGGCGAGCACCTCTGGCAACCTGGCCGAGATGGACCAGATCACACGACAGCGCGACCGGGCTCGCCTGAAGGTACGCGTGGCACAGTCGGGTGCTGGCCGGGGGATTTGAGAGCACTTTGGGATTCCTGCTATTTAGGTGGAGCGGGCTTGCAGCCCGCGCGCTTCCAGTCTCAAACAAGCACAAGCGCTGCCGATGAACTGAGGGCGTTTCTGAGCCGCAGTACCATCGGTAACCCCACCCCTGCCACTCCCGCAAGAACGTTCTGGGGGTGGGCTTTGATGCACAAAAAACCACTGATTAGTTTTGTATCGCCGCGGCGAGCATGGCCCCGACTTGCACGTTGTGCTTGACCAGCGCGATGTTCGCCGAGAGGGTCCGCCCGGCGGAAACGTCGTGCAACGCCGCAAGCACGGCTGGCGTAACACCCCGACCGGTGGCGCCCGAGCTGCGGGCCTTGGCCTCTGCCGCGGCGAGCCAGCGTGCCCAGTCGTCGGCGTTGATCTCATGCTCATGTGGGATCGGGTTGGCGATGATGATTCCGCGGTTGCTGTGGGCCAGGGTGGCGCGGACGAAGCGGGCGAGGGGGGCGATGTCGTCAAAGCGAGCGTCGGTGTCGGTGCCGCCGTCGCGCTGGTAGAAGGCGGGGAAGCGTGCGGTCTGGTAGCCGATGACGGGCACGCCGAGTGTTTCGAGGAGTTCGCGCGTGCCACGCACGTCCAGGATGCTTTTACACCCGGCGGTAACCACCGCTACGGGCCAGCGTGTCAGGGCGATCAGGTCTGTCGAGATATCTAGCACAGCCGATAGGTCCTTGTGTACGCCACCGATCCCGCCGGTGGCAAAGACCCGGCAGCCGCACCCGGCGGCGAGCTCAATCGTGGTGCTAACGGTCGTCGCCCCGCTGCGCCCCTGCGCGATCGCCGCGGCGAGGGAACTGGTGTTGATTTTCTCGACGCTCGGCTCGTCTAAGAGTTGTGCCAGTTGCGTTTCGGTCATCCCGGCGATGGGCTGGCCGCGGAGGACGCCCATGAGCGCCGGCTCACAGCCGTGGGCACGGGCGAGGCTTGCGATTACGCGGGCCAGTGGCAGGGCGCTCGCGCGGGGGACGCCGTGGGTGAGGAGGGTGGTTTCCAGCGCCAGGCGTGGGGGTGGAGGCATGATGGGCAGGGTAGTGCGTGCGAAGGTGCGCAAACATCGCGCATAAACTGCGATGAGTTGATTGGGCTTGGGGATTAGGCTGCAAAGAGACAACCCCACCCCTGCCCCTCCCCTCGGGTAGGGGTTCTGATGTCAACCGGTCAGGGCTATCAGAGCATTTGTTTGCTGGCGGAGGCCTGGTTCTGGGCTTCGATGGCTTTGTTGAAGTCGGGCAGGGAGAGGTCGGTGATGTTGGCCTTGGCGAGGATGGCGTCGAGTGCTTTGTGCTCGCGGATCTGGCCGTGGATGCTGGCGGCCTGGCCGGACTGGATGAGCTGCTGGCGCATCTGGTCTGGGCGGACGCCCCGCTCGATGGCCATCTGGGCGATGCGGCCGTTGATCTCTGCCTCGCTGACGCTGACGCCGAGGCCCTCGGCGGCCTTGTCAACGATGAAGAAGAGTTTGAGGTCGCGCACGGCCTCGCCCGCGCTGGCGGCGCGGAGCTCGGCGATCTGCTGCTCGATGGCGACGGGATCGACGCCTCGATAGAGGGCTTCCATGCGTCGGCGTTCGAAGTTTCGTGCCGCCTGCTCGCTGGTAACGCGCTGGGGGAGGACCATCTTGGTCTCCTCGAGCAGGTAGCGTGCCACCTGCATGCGCATGGCGGACTGCTGGTCGATCTTGACGCGGGCCTCCATGCGTTCACGGAGCGCGGCACGCAGGGCGGGCGCGTCGGCCAGGCCGAAGCGTGCGACCAGGTCATCTTCCTTAGCCGGGATGATGCGGTCGACGCGGACGACGGTGTATTTGATGCTCAGCGGCAGGTCGCGGAGGGCCTCGTTCTCGTGGCTGGCCGGGCCTGTGGTCTTGACTGTAACAACATCCCCCGGCTTGGGCAGGCCGATCTGGGTGGAGAGATCATCGACAACCAGGCCCACGATCATCCCCTTGGGGGCCTTGTCGGCGGGCGGGACCTGCACGACGATCCCCTCGGACTGGAAGTAGACCTTCCCGTCGGGCCCGGTCATCTCGGCGGTGCCGGTGAGGTAGTCGCCAGGCTCGGCAACGGTGCGCTCATCGAGTGATCCTTCCTGGATACAGAGCTTTGTTACCTCGCTATCGACCATCGCATCGGCGACCTCGATGAGCGGGCGGTTGACGGGGATGCCATCGAGCTTGGGCAGGTCAAACTCGGGTAGGACCTCAACTTCGATCTCGAAGGTGAAGGGCTTGCCGGGGAGAATCTCGCTGTTGGCCAGGTCGCGGGCGAAGGGGTTGCCCAGCACGCGGAGCTTGTGGTCCTCGACGGCCTTGGCGTATGCCTGGCTGACCATCGCCTCCTTGGCCTGCTGGTTGATCGCCCCGCCGAAGCGTTTTTCGACGAGGCGCTTGGGGACGCGCCCCTTGCGGAAGCCGGGGATCTCGGCCTGCGTCAGCAGCGTGTCGAGCGTCAGCCCTAGGGATTGCGCGACCGTCTCGGCGGGGATTTCAATGTTGATCTTCTTGCGGCTCGGGCCCGCGTCGGTAACGGAAACTTTGTTGTCGACCATGGTCTTGACTCCGGGGTCCAGGGCCACGCGCAACAAGCACGTACGCCCCCCACCCGAGGTGCGGAAGGGCCAAGCCTAGGCGACAAAGCGTGGAGAGGGGCCGGGGAGAGGACGGTCGCCCTCGCCATGCTGCGGCGGGAGGGAGTTTGGAGCGGTGCTCAGCTGAGTTGCCAGAGAATCCTGTCGTTGGACATCTGCTCGTTGGGCCTGCGTCCTGGACACGGGGGCGCGGGGACGAGTGTGTCGTCGCCGAGGTTGTCGATCTGGTTCTCGCCGACGCTGTAGAGGATCGGGGTTGGGCGGCTGGCATCGGGGGGAAGGTACTTGATCGGCTTGCCGTCCCACGGGTCGAGGGGGATGGAGGGGAGATATTCTGGAACAAGTTCGGCGAGCGTGGCGGGGTAGGTGCCGTGGGAGCGGCGGTAACGTTCAAGGGCGATGCCGGCGACGGTGGCTTCACGCTGCGAGGTGGCCATCGCAAAGCTGTTGTTCGTTCTGCCGAGCGCGGGCAGCATGATGGAGGCCAAGAGGTGTCGCTGCTTCCATACCGGGTCATCGAACCGTTGCAACGCCTGCGCCCACGCGGCTTGCTGCTGCGGCAAGGGGAGCTTGGCGTTTTGTGCCGCGCTCTTGAGCGCATCGTCATAGGCCCGACGCATCTCGGCGCGGCCGGCCATCAGCTGAGATGTGATCGGGCCGGCGAACGCGGGGAGGTAGGTCGGCTGGTTCATGCGGTTGCTCACCTCAACTAGGCGCATCGCGTGGATGTTGACCAGACGCCCGTCGCCATGCCCGTCATCTGTGTAGAGCCGCTGGAGCAGGTCATACATCACGGCCCGTTCGCCATCTAGATTTATTGAGTCATCCTGCTTGGCAGGGTTGATCCGCCACCCGCTGAAGTCCTGCGAGATCGTCAACAGGTCGGCATCGGACAAGGCACCGGGCCAGTTGGCAACGACCTCACTGAGTGCGAAGGAGTTAAGCCCGTAGATCGCCTGGCCGACGAGTTGGCCGATGAGCATGCCGCCCGGATCGCTTGCGTGCCGGGCTAGGCCGTTGACGGCCTGGAGGTTAGCGATCGCCCGGGGTGCATCCCCCTGGCTGGCGGCAAGCCTGGCATCGAACGTCAACAAACGGGCAAACTCACGGTAAACAGCAAGGTTCGGCAGGATCGCACTGATCAGTGCATCATCAACCTCTTGCACGCCCTGCGCTTTCCCGTCCATCCCGGTAATGCTGCGACGCGCGCTCGATGGGTTCATCACGGGTGTGCGCCCTGGGCGCAGCGAAGGGTTGAAATCAGTGGTCGTGCTCAGGACATAACCACCGACAGGCAGCGTGGATGCCTCGCGGACCTGCGCGATGATGTGGGCGTTCTCTTGGGCATACTTGGCCGCGATATGCCAGTCGGCTGTGTCTGGCTCGACGTAGCCGAACTCGATGAAATGTTTGCCGTCGGCCGAAGTCGGCAACTCCGGCAATCGCATGATCGCATCCCGATACCTCGGCCACGCCCGCTCCTCGACCGGTGTCGCCAGCGTCGTGGCGTTGAGCTGGGCGAAGTAATCCACGGCGATCGTCGGCCGGCCGCTTGCATACCGGATCGCAAGCCCGGCGTACAAGGTGCACAGGGCCAAGAGCGTAAAGCCGAAGCCGCGCGTGAGTTTCCACCACAGCGGGCGTTGCCGGCGCTTGGCCCGGCTGATGAGCCTGGCCGTGTGGGTGGGGTCGCCGAAGTCGGCCAGGAGATCCTCGGGCGTTTGCCCCTTGGCAAGCCCCTCGGCAAAGTGGCTGACGAGTTCGTGCGTCACGTCGATGCGTTCGCGCTTCCAGAGGCGGAGCTTGCCGGTTACCTCCAGCACACGCTGGCCCAGCGGCTCGGGCAGCTGGCTGTCGGTAACGACGCCTGCGGGGCTGGCGTGCGTTTGGCGTGGCGTATCACCCCCAGGGGAGGCCGTGGCGGTGCTCATGCCCCACCCCCCATCGCCAGCCCGGCCGGCGCGGCGCCCGACGCCCCCGGCCCGAGCACCCCGAGACCCGACATCGCCCCCGCCACGGCCTGCCACTGCCTCACCTCCTTGGCGAGTCGCTTGCGCCCCTTGGGTGTGAGTTTGTAATACTTCCGCTCGCGACCACCCTCGGCCGCCGGCGCGTCCTTAACGAACCCCTCGATGAGCCCCTTGGCCTCAAGGTTGTACAGCATCGGGTAGAGCGTGCTCTGGCCCATGTCCAGCACCCCCTCGGTGCGGGCGTTGAGGGCCTCGGCCAGCTGGTAGCCGTACTGCGGGCCGTGCTGGAGGAGCTTGAGCACCGCCACCGGCCCGGCCCCCCGCATCAGTTCACGCTCGATACGCATGGGTGTCTCCTTATACTGTGCGTGCCAGAGTATACGCAGCAAGGTATCGGCCGGTTGCGGGTTATTCTTCACCCAAACGCCGGCCCCCCCCGGTACCCCCAAGGCACCCCAAAAGCAAATACCCCCGGCACAGACCGGGGGCTTGCTGAATCTCATACTCATCGCTCATCGCTCACCACTCATCGCTACTAGTAGCGGTAGTGCTCAGGCTTATACGGCCCATCGACCGGCACATTGAGGTACTCAGCCTGCGCCTTCGTCAGCCGTGTGAGTTTAACGCCCAGCTTCTCCAGGTGCAAGCGGGCGACTTCCTCATCGAGTTTCTTGGGCAGGATGTAGACCTTGTTCTCTGTGTACTTGGTGCCCGAGAGTGTCGGCTTGCCGTTGGCGTTCAGCCACAGGTCCAGCTGGGCGATGGTCTGGTTGGTGAAGCTCGTGCTCATCACGAAGCTCGGGTGCCCCGTGGCGCAGCCGAGGTTCATCAGCCGGCCCTCGGCCAGCACCAGGATCGACTTCTCGCTGCCCTTGCCCTTGTTGAAGACGAACTCGTCGTACTGCGCCTTGACGTTCGCACGCGTTACGTCCTTGGCCTTCTGCAGCGCGGCCATGTCGATCTCGTTGTCAAAGTGCCCGATGTTGGCGATGATGGCTTTGTCCTTCATCTGGCGCATGTGCTCGAGCGTCAGCACGTCCTTGTTGCCCGTGGCCGTGATGAAGATGTCGGCGGTCCCAACAACGTCCTCGAGTGTGCTGACCTCATACCCCTCCATCGCGGCCTGCAGGGCGTTGATCGGGTCGATCTCGGTAACGATCACCCGGCAACCCTGCCCGCGCAGGCTCTGGGCCGAGCCTTTGCCGACGTCGCCGAAGCCGAGCACGACGGCGACCTTGCCGCCGAGCATCACGTCGGTGGCGCGGTTGAGGCCATCGACGAGCGAGTGCCGGCAGCCGTAGAGGTTGTCAAACTTGCTCTTGGTCGCGCTGTCGTTAACGTTGATGGCAGGGAAGGCGAGCTGGCCGGCCTTGACCATCTCGTAGAGGCGGTGCACGCCCGTGGTCGTCTCTTCGCTGACGCCCTTGATGGCCTTGAGGAAGCGTGAGTATTTGCCGGGGTTGGCCTTCTGCTCGCTGCGGAGCAGGTCGAGGATGACGCCCCACTCCTCCGGGTCGCTGTCCTTGAGCGCCGGCACCTTGCCGGCTTTTTCATACTCTGCGCCCTTATGCACAATCAGGGTGATATCCCCGCCGTCGTCGAGGAGCATGTTCGGCCCGTTGCCGTCGGGCCACGTCATGGCAACGTTGGTGCACCACCAATACTCCGGGAGCGTCTCACCCTTCCATGCAAAGACGGGCACACCCTTGGGGTTGTCGGGCGTGCCACCCTTGTGCTGCCCGACGACCACCGCTGCGGCGGCCGAGTCTTGCGTGCTGAAGATGTTGCAGCTCACCCAGCGCACATCGGCCCCGAGTTCGACGAGCGTCTCGATGAGCACGCCGGTCTGCACCGTCATGTGCAGCGAGCCGAGGATGCGTGCGCCCTTGAGCGGCTTCTTGCCCGCATAACGCTCGCGCAGGGCCATAAGCCCGGGCATCTCGTGCTCGGCTAGGCGCAACTCCTTGCGCCCAAGCTCGGCTAGGCTCAGGTCGGCGACCTTGAACTCCAGCCCGTTCTTGGCGCGATCAACAGTCGGGGCGGGGACATGGCTGGGCTTGACGATGTTTTTGATCGTCTTGCTGGGGCGGGCGGGGGCGGTCGTCATGGTGATGCCTTTCAAGGTATGGGTGAAGATTACGAACGGGTTGGTTTGCGGGCCGTGCAGGCGAAGAGGCCAGGCCCCTTGGCGCCTGCGTGGGCGGGCAGGACATTGATGCGTGGGCTTTGCAGCCCGACCTCGGCGAACATGCGGATCAGTTCCGGCACGCCGAAGCCGAGCCAGCGGTGGCCCATCTGCTGCTTGTAAACCTGGCGGTCGTGCTCCATCATGTCAACGATGAGGGCGACGCCGCCGGGCTTGAGGATGCGTGCCATCTCGCGCATCGCTGAGAGTGGGTCTTCAATATGGTGCAGGACCAGCACGCACACGGCCGCATCAACACTGGCATCCTTTAGCGGGATTTTTTCAAGGTCGCCGCGGAGGAAGTCGACGTTTTTAAGCCCGGGCATGCGCTTCTTGGCCGCCGCGAGCATGGCCTCGGACTGGTCGATGGCAATGACGCGCGAGACGCACGGGGCGAGCACCTCCGCTGCGTTACCGGTGCCGCACCCAAGGTCCGCCACGACCCACTCATGCGGGATCAACGGGAGCAATGCCTGGAGAGTTGCGCGGTCGCCGAAGAGTTCGTCGCGCACACTGTCCCACTGCCCGGCCACGCGGCCGAAGAAACTCTGCGTGTCCGTGCGCCGCTCGGCCAGCACGGCCGTGAGGCGGTGCAGGTCCTCGGCGTAATCGTGCCCATGCCCAAGCTGGTCGCGGACGGTGAGCCAGAGGTCGCGGGAGGGAGAGTCCAGATCGTCCTGAATCAAGCGGTGCAGAGAGCTGGTCCCCTCGTTGCGCGTGCTGAGCCAACGCCCATCGCACAGCACCTTCAAGTGCCGGCTCACCGTCGACTGTGGCAACTGCACCACACGGGCCAACTCCCCGACGGACAACTCCTCGCGCTCGAGCACACGCAAAAGACGCAGCCGGGCCGGCTCGCCGAGGGCGGCAAGGCGTTCGATCAAATCGGCTGTGCGGGTAGACTTTGACATGCCTATTCATCCGTCGATCCGGATAAATAGTAATATCGAATACCCCCGTTGTCAAGGGCACTTTTCCGCTCCAGTAGGGGCTGGAGGTGCACGAAGGCCTAGGGGGCACCCTTGCCTGAGGGTTTGACGCCCTGTGGCAGCGCGGGGTTTGCGGGTGCCTCGGCGGGTTCTGAACCAACGCTGCCGGCCTGCCCTGCATACTTATCGGCCCAGTTGCCCGCCTCGGCCGGCATCTGGGCAAACGTCGGCCCATCGATGACCCCGGCCAGTTTGATCCGCTCGGCCACCTTGCTGGAGTTCGGATCGACCCACGCTGCATACCGAAGGTTGCGGATCGCCTCCTCCCGCTGGCCGAGGTCGCGGTGGTAGTCAAAGAGGGCGATGTAAGGATCGATGGACCGGCCAGCGCAGACCTTGGCGGCGGAGCGGTAGGCGGTCTGTGCGGTGTCCTTGTCGCCGAGCTTGATGGCGTAGTCCCCCAGGCGCATCCAGTCGGCCTCGGTCTGTGATTCGACGGCCTCGGAGCGGAGCAGGCGGTACAACTCGTCGTTCTTGCCGGCCTTGAAGAGGGCCTCGGCCAGGGCATTGGTAACCTTCACGTTGCCTGGCACCTGGGTGTGCACCAGGCGCAGTTCGTGCACGGCCTTGGGGTACTCGCCCATGTTCAGGTAGGCGTTGCCCAGCCGCTCGCGGACGCGGTGGTCCCCCTCGCGGGTGGTGAGATACTTCTCGTAGTTGTCCGCGGCCTTGGGCCACTGCGTAGCAGTGTAGGCCAGGTCGCCGTCGATGAGATACCCGGCGGTGTTGGTGCTCTTGCACGAGGCCAGCAGTGCAGCCAGGGCAATAGTGGGAAGGATGATCGCTCGTGTGTGCATGGACGATTGTACCGGGGAGGGGAAACATCTTCTTCCATGGGGGACAGCCCGGTGCTCGTTATGCATTCAATGGCCCTTGCAGGTGCAAATGCAGGCGAAAATCTCGAGTCGGGATCGAAGCATTTGTCCACTGCCACGCCCTGACTGCCTGTGCGTAGCCCGAGCCAACCGATTCAACACTTATCGACACACCCACCCAAGCACCCTTGACCCGCACCGGCAGCGTGCAACGATGGGGGGACCCGAACAAGGTCAACAGTCAGGCCCGGACGCACGCGCAGGTGAGTTGCCCAGCGTGGTTTAGATGCGGTCTGGCTGTTCTAAGGGAGTGCCTTGCATGAGCCTGATCAAGCCGCGTATGGAAGCCATTTCTGCCGCCACCAGCTGGCGTGAGGGCGGTGCTCGCCTGGAAACGTCCGCAGCTGTACACCAGCGTATCGAGGAGATCTACGGCCAGGACGTCTTCAACGAGCGCGCGATGCGTGAACGCCTGCCCAAAGAGGTCTTCCAGCGCCTGATGAAGACGATCAACAAGGGTGAGAAGCTGGACCCTGAGCTGGCCGATGTTGTCGCCAGCGCGATGAAGGACTGGGCTATCGAGCGTGGCTCGACGCACTACACGCACTGGTTCCAGCCCATGACGGGCCTCACGGCCGAGAAGCACGACGCGTTCATCAGCCCCGACGGCCACGGCGGTGGGATCAGCCAGTTCTCTGGCTCGGCGCTCGTCCAGGGTGAGCCCGATGCCTCCAGCTTCCCCTCCGGCGGCCTCCGCGCAACCTTCGAGGCCCGCGGCTACACCGCTTGGGACCCCACCAGCCCCGTCTTCCTCAACCGCTCCGGCGACACCATCACACTCTGTATCCCCACGGCCTTCGTCTCCTGGACAGGCGTTGCACTGGACAAGAAGACACCACTGCTCCGCTCCATGCAGGCGCTGAGCACGCAGGCGATGCGAATCCTGAAGATCTTCGGCACCGAGAAGGGCGTCAGCCGAATCCTCACCACGCTGGGTGCTGAACAGGAATACTTCCTGATCGATCGGAACCTCTATTACGCACGCCCGGACTTGCTGACGACCGACCGGACGCTCTTTGGCGCTAAGCCCGCCAAGGGGCAGCAGCTTGAGGACCACTACTTCGGCTCGATCCCCTCGCGCGTGCTGGCGTACATGGCCGAGGCCGAGCGCGAGCTCTATCGCCTCGGCGTGCCGATCAAGACCCGGCACAACGAGGTCGCACCTGGGCAGTTCGAGTTGGCCCCGATGTTCGAGACAACCAACATCGCCTGCGACCACCAGATGCTGGTGATGGAGACGCTCAAGAAGGTCGCTCCGCGGTATGGTTTGCAGTGCATCCTGCACGAGAAGCCGTTCGCGGGGATAAACGGCTCGGGCAAGCACAACAACTGGTCGCTGAGCACCGACGCGGGTCAGAACCTGCTGGACCCCAAGGGTGATACGCACAACAACCTGCAGTTCATGGTCTTCATGTGCGCGGTCATCCGTGCGGTGGACGTCTACGCCGACGTGCTGCGTGCCTCGATCGCCGGGGCGAGCAACGACCACCGCCTGGGTGCCAACGAGGCGCCCCCGGCGATCATGTCGATTTTTCTGGGCGACATGCTCACGGACATCGTCGAGCAGATCGAAAAGGGTGAGGCACGCCGGACGCTCAAGGGTGGGATGCTGGAGCTTGGCGCGCACACCCTGCCCGACCTTCCCCGCGACACCGGCGACCGCAACCGGACGAGCCCGTTCGCCTTCACGGGCAACAAGTTCGAGTTCCGTGCCGTGGGCTCCAGCCAGAGCAGCGCGTGGCCCAACACGGTGCTCAACACGATGGTAGCTGAGAGCCTCGACTACATCGCCACCACGCTAGAGAAGAAACTCGGCAAGGCCCCCAGCGCCAACAAACTCAACACCGAGGTCCGCGCACTGCTCAAGAAGATCGTTAAGGAGCACAAGCGCGTGATCTTCAACGGCGACGGGTACTCCGCCGCCTGGCACCACGAGGCTGAGAAGAAGCGTGGCCTGCCCCACCTGCGCGACAGCGTCGATGCCCTGCCGGTCTTCAAGACCAAGAAAGCACAGGAGCTGTTCGCCAAATACAAGGTGCTCTCGCGTGCAGAGACCGAGAGCCGGGCGGTGATCTTCATCGAGAAGTACTGCAAGCAGGTGAGCATCGAGGGCGAGACGATGGTAACGATGGCCCGCACACAGTTCATCCCCGCGGCCATCGGGCACCAGACGCGCCTGGCCGAGGCGATCGCCGCGACGGAGGCGGCGGGTGTGGATGTCGACGACCAGCGGACCACGCTGGAGGGCTTTGTTGCCCTGCTCTGGCGTGCCGACAAGGCCGCCACGGCACTTGCGAGCGCGCTGGGCCACCACGCCGAGGACCCGTTCAAGCACGCCAAGCAGATCAAGGAGCAGGTCAAGCCGGCGATGGCGGAACTGCGGACGGCCGTCGATGACCTCGAAGGCATCGTCGCCGAGGACCTCTGGCCGGTGCCGACCTACCGCGACTTGCTCTTCATCAAATAGTCGGCTGCTCTCGAGGTGCTTATGCCGAGGACAACCAACGCGCACGCACTGTCGGGGACGCTTGCGATTGCGATTCTCTTTGGCGGTTGCGCCAGCCAGGCCAAGATGGCCGAGTATTCGCTGTACGTCAGCGACTCGCAGACCGACAAGCGGGTCCAGGCGACGGCCCTTGTGCTGCGCGCCGACCCCCGGCACCCGCTGCACCTCAACGACCTGCTCCGCCCCGACGCGTTCGCCCAGCGAACGTACACCGGCGGCCCCGACGGGGTCGTGCTCCTGCAACTCAATGATGAGGAGCACTTTGAGCAGGTGGTGGTGCTCGGCCAGGGATATGTCCCCGGCTCGGTCGAGCCGGTGCCCGGCAAACCCAATGGTCGAATACCCGTCCTGCTCAGCCCAGTGCGCTGAAAGGCCAGTACGCTAAGAGGATGGAGGTCAATGCACCCTATGGGCCAACGCCGCGTGGTGCCCCGGCGTGCGCCGAGCCGATGGTGGCAGATTTTGGGTTTGCATGCAACCATTGTACCTAAGCCTATCCCAAAACCTTCCTGATGAGCATGATCGAGCAGGTGAGGTGGAGGAAGCCTTGGAAGAGGGTGCTGGACTTTTCCCAGCGGATGCACAGTCGGCGGTAGTTC